>CBJNAR010000893.1:0-2409 GCA_966434075.1 uncultured bacterium | reverse complement strand
GGGTCGTAGTACGTGACGTTGTTGCGGCTCGGGTCGAGGGAGAGGTCCATGTCGAAGTTGTGGAAGGTGACGGTGGCGGCGCCGGGGGCCACGAACTCATAGAGGTCGAGGCACTGCGTGGCGACCGTCGTCTGATCGTGCTGATAGGCGCCCTGGAGCACGCCTAGCGCCAGTTCATCGCCGGTGCCGGGCAGGCCGTCGGGGTTGTCGTAGTTGGGCGGCGGCGCGTTGTTCGGGTCGTTGTCGTTGTCCGAGCCGACGCGCAGGCGCCAGCCGTTTTGATTATCGCCGTTGGCCTGGCTGCGAAGCAGGTACTGGCCGCACGTCACCGGGGCGGGGAGCGAATGGTAGCGCACCCATCCCTCGGCGGGGCCGACGGTGGAGATGCCGCCGGTCGTCACGGGCACGTTGGCCGGCGGGTAGGTGATCCGGGAGCCGGGGATGCCGGTGCCCGGCGCGGGCACGTTCGGCGTGGTCGGGCCGGGGCGCACGGTGACGCTGGGCGGGTAGAGCTCAAACTCGGTCGGTTGATACGTCGTGTACAGTTCGTCGTAGAGTTGCGCGTCGGGGTTGGTGTTCATCTCCGGGCTTTGCAGATCGAAGTAAATCGTCAGATTGCTCGGCCATCCGCACGGCACGGTGACGGAGAAATAATGATAGCCGGGGACGGCGCCGTTCTGGTTGCTGCCGTACCAGTCGCCATCGGAAATATCGTCGGTGGGGCCATTGGTCTGGAGATAAATCAGGCTGCCGAGGGGGGGCACCTCTACCGCCAGGGCCGAGCGGCCCAGCCCGGCGAGTAGCGCCAACATGACCAGGACCGCTAGGCCCAGTCGAACCCGCGTGATATTCAATTCGTTACCTCCCTGATGCACTAAGCCAACCATGGAGCGATTGAGGCAAGCAAGCACAGCGACCCCGTACCCGGTCCAGGGCCGATCGGCGGTTGCCAATGTCCCGGATTGTATACTAGTGCTGGGGAACCTGTCAACAGGGTCGCAGAGTCCGCCGGGCGGTCCGCCGCGCGGCAGCGGGGTCGCCCGGCCCGTCAACGGGCGGGCTCGCTTTACGAAGGCCGCCTGCGCGGCCTAGTGTTTCCCTCCATTGGGCCGGGCGATCGCCCTACCGCACACTTGTTGCCGGGCGGCGCCGCCGGAGTCCGCCTCGTTACGCGCCGGATGGCGTGTCCACGAGGCGCACGAACTGGTCGATGTCCTCGGCGATGATGGCGAGGCTGGCGCGCCAGAAGTCGGGCGTGCGGATGTCGATGCCGAAGCGGGCGGCCAGGGTGGCCGCATCGGCTAGGCCGGTGGACGACAGCAGCGCGTCGTAGCCGGTCTTGAAGCCGTCGGGGTCCTGCTGATAGCGCGCGTAGAGGCCCAGGCCGAACAACAGCCCGAACATGTAGGGATAGTTGTAGAACGAGCGCGTGCTGTAGTAGTGGCTTTTCACCGCCCACATGTACGGGTGCAGCAGGGCCGGGTCGAGGCCGTCGCCGTAGGTCTGGCGCTGGGCGTCGAGCATGGCGGCGTTCAACTCGTCCACCGAGAGTTCGCGCGCCTTGCGCGCGTCGAATACGGCCTGCTCGAACAGGAAGCGGCTGGTGATGTCGACCACCACCTGGCAGTCGCCCTGCAGGGAGGCTTCGAGGATGGCCAGTTGCTCGGCGGGGGCGGCGCCGCGCATGCCGGCCTGGCGGATGATCGTCTCGCAGAAGATGCTGGCGGTCTCGGCCAGGGTCATGGGCGTGGCGCGTTGCAGGGGCGTGCGCCCGAACAGGTTCAGGTTGTGGTAGCCGTGGCCGAGCTCGTGGGCCAGCGTGCTCATGCCGGGGAAGGCGGGCTTGAAGTTAGCCATGATGCGCGACTCGTCGCGCCAGAGGTACATGCAGAAGGCGCCGTCGCGCTTGCCGGGGCGCGGCTCGGCGTCGATCCAGTGCTGCCGGAAGGCGCGCGCCGCGAAGTCACTCATCTTGGGCGAATAGGTGCCGAACTGCTCGACGATGAAGGCCGCCGCCTGGTCGAACTCCCACACCCGCTGACTCGCCCCGACGGGGGCGAACAGGTCGTACCAGGCCAGCGCGGGCTGGCCGAGGGCGCGGGCCTTGGCCTGCAAGTAGCGGCGGAAGGCGGGGAACGACTCGCGGGCGGCCGTGAGCATGGCGTCGAGCGTTTCGCGGTCGATGTGGTTGTTGAACAGCGAGGCGTCGAGCGCGGACTCCCAGTGGCGGCGGGCGCTGGTGGTGTTGACCTCACCCTTGATGCTGTTGAGGGCGGCGGCCAGCGGCAGGGCGGCCCGTTCCCAGGCGGCCAGTTCGGCCTCATAGGCGCGGCGGCGCACCTCGCGGTCGGGGTCGAAGGCGAGATTGCGCACGGCGGGCATGGGCAGGGTCCGCGCGCCGTCCGGCCC
>CBJNAR010000892.1:0-2412 GCA_966434075.1 uncultured bacterium | reverse complement strand
CACCAGGCAGGCAGCATGGCGCCCACAATCAGCAGAAACACAATGAGGGGCCGCCGGCGCGCGCGCCGGACAGCAATGAGGAATCCTGGCACGAGGCCTAGAACGAACAGTGCCCCAAACCCCGCCCCGTCCCCATGTTGCTCCAGCAAGGGATAAAGCGGCCAAGCCAGCGGATTGGGCACAAAATCGGCGTCCAGTTGCGCGACTTTGCCGAAGTCGCTTACCACTATCCCGTGACCAATAAGAGGGAGATTGGCAGGATAAACAGGGTTGCTGTACCGCATCAGGTTCCGTATCCACCACGGGCTCACCACAATCAAGACCATGAGCGCCGCAATAGCGAACCGCTGGGCTACCACCCCTATCATGCTCCACACTAGTCGACGCGGGACGCGCCCACTTAATCCGGAACGGACCGGCCCTGACCACGCATCGCGCGCCTGCGCAATCTCCAGCACCATGAACAGCCCGATTGCGACGAGGCATGGGAGTAGCGCCAGTTTAAGAGTCGCCACTAACCCGAAGCCAAGGCCGATCAGCCCCAGGTGCCGGCTGCTCCACCGGGCCACCGGCGCACTCACCAGGACCACCACGGACATAAGAATCGCCGCGGCGGCAACATCATTTAGCTGCCGCCCGGCTTGCAGGGCCACCATGGGCGTCAACAGGAACGCCGCGCCCGCCAACCGGGCCGATCCCGGTCCCAGGCCCAGGCACCGGGTAAACGCGCCGGCGGCCGCCGCGCCCAGCAGGGCAAAGGGTAGCTGCCCCAGATTCGCTAGCGATTCGCCGCCGGCGAGATCCAGCAACCCGAACCACAACTCGCCCGTCCCCGGCTGCGCCAGCGCCCACAGGTTGGGGGCGCGCTCCAGAAAGGCGGTGAGATTGCCGTCCTGCCATAAGAAAACGGCCAGGGGTCCGTGATAGCCTAGTGCATCGTAGCCGGTGGCGGGATGGGTCAGGCTAACGAGCACGGAGAACAGCAGCAACCCTCCCGCTGCCGCCGCCACCGCTGCGCCGCCATCAAGCCGTAGCGGCATTATGTGGATACGAACGGACCAACCCGGCCGCCAGCCCCGCCGCACGGCGTGTCCGACGCATACAAGTGCAGGAATTGCAACAATTAATGGACCTGCGGGCGGGCGCAACAGCGGCAGATTCACCAGGGTGCCCAGCCCTCCTATAGCCGCGCCCGGTATCGCGATAAAAGCCAGGGCACTCAAGCCGAAGATGAGCGGTCGCTCATAGGAGGGCGGACGATCCGGATCGGCCGGACCCACCTCTTGAATCGGCGCAGAACCTGTAAAGGCATCCCCTTCGCGCACCCAGGACACAACCACCCAGGCGGCGGCCAGGGCGGCAATAATAAGCACCCAGGCCCCAAGGGCCACGGCGATCCGATCCGGGCTGATGATCCGGCCGCTCGCCGGATCCGGGCCAACCGGCAGGTTGCCCGTCACGATCGTCCTGGCGGCAACGACTAGCGTAGTCACCTCCGGGCAACCGAAGTCGCAGCCGCCACCACCCGGGTCCAGCAGCGACGCGATCCTGCTACGCACGGGCGAGTGTAGCAGGATGTAGAGTCCGAGCAGGCCCACCATGACCGGCAGACTCCAACCCGGCATGGCGGGCAGGATACGGGCGGGCGGGCGGACCCGCGCCAGGATTATCTGACGAATCGACGCCCTATTCGCTGCGTGAGCATCCATCGCCCGGCTCCATAAATCGTCCCGAGGAAGTAGATCATATATCCGATAGCCCACCGGCGTTCGCGCAAGAGGCGCGTGGGATGCCGCAAGTAATAGCGCACCTCACTGCCCCAACGGCGCAACATATGATAATCGCGCCCCGTAAGAAACTTGGCGTAGAACGCGCCCTGCCCCACGCCATAAGTCCAGCGCAGCGAGAAGAAGACCGTATCGCGGCGCCACGCCCGATGATAGACGACGGCTTCGGGTACGAACAGGACGGAGTATCCCGCCTCCAACAGACGGAAGCCCAGGTCGTTATCCTCGGCTGCCCGGAATGGAGTTCCCGGACCCAGCCGTTCGTCGAATCCGCCCAGCGCCAACAACACCGCTCGGTAAGCCGCCATGTGCCCGCCGGCGACAGGATCCACCATCACACGCCCTTGATATATGGCGCGGGCCGTGTTCAAGCGCACCGCCGGCACAAACCCGCCGGGAACTTCGGCGACGACCGGCAATACCCGCCCGGTGACGACGGTGCGCGGTCCGGCTAGCGCTAGCGCCCCCTGGACCACCGCCAACCAGTCGGGGTCCACGGTCATGTCGTCATCGATGCACGCGATGAGTTCCCCTCGGGCGGCCCGTATAGCCGCGTTTCGCGAATGACTTACGCCCACGGTGTGGGACCACAGATAGCGGACGGCGCAGGGCCGATCGGGGGTCA
>CBJNAR010000891.1:0-2414 GCA_966434075.1 uncultured bacterium | reverse complement strand
CTTGTCGCCCAGGTTGAACATCGAGCCGAGGTCGGCCCCGGCCACGCCGTAGCGGTCGGTCTTGTTGATCGAGTCCGCGCCGATGAGCCGGGCCACCTGCTTGACACCGCGGATGCCCTGCAACACGAAGGGCGCGTCCTTCTGCACGGGGTGCGCCACCGGGGTCAGCGCGGCGCCGCTGGAGCACCCGGCCAGTGCCAGGGCGACGAGCAGCAGCGGCACCAGAGCCTTAGATCGCATGCAGCATCTCCGTTCAGCCGCCCGCCGTCTGCATATCGGCCAGCGCGTGCGCCGCCTCCCGCGTCGCCGGGTAGAGCTCGCGGAAGATCGGGTAGAGTTGGTTGTAGACTTCCTGGGCTGCGGGGTCGGGCCGGACGATGGCGGCGGGCGGGTTCCACTCGGCGTCCGGGGCGGCCAGGCCGACCGCGATCGCGGCCAGCAGGGCGTCGCCGTAGCTTGCGCCGATGGTCTCGCTGGGGATCACCTGATCCCGCCCGGTCACGCTGGAGACGATCTGCGTCCACAGCCCGCCCTGCGTGCCGCCGCCCACGGCCACCAGCCGCTTGCCGCCGCCGCCCGCGTCGCGCATCGCCTCGAAGATATGGCGCAGGCCGTAGCCGGTTGCTTCGAGCAAGGCGCGGTAGAGATGGCCCCGCCCGTGGCTCAACGTCAGCCCGCAGATGACGCCGCGCGCCCGCGGGTCGAAGATAGGTGTGCGCTCGCCAGCGAAGTACGGCAGCACCACCAGCCCATCGGAACCGGGCGCCACCGCGGCGGCCTCGCCGAGCAGGGTCTCATAGGGCAGATCCCCGGCGATGTCCTGCAGCCACGCGGTCAGCGCGCCGGAGGTCGCCATGCCTGCCGCCAGGCTGTAGGTGCCGGCAAAGATGCCCGCCGTGCTCCACAGCGCCCGGTGCGGGCGCGGCTGCGTGACCACCTCGACCAGGAACAGGGTCGTGCCGTACATCAGCATCAGGTCGCCCGGTTCGCGCACGCCCACGCTGGCAGCCTCGGCCCAGGCGTCGATGGTCCCGGCTGCGACGGGAGTCCCGGCGGGGATGCCGGTCGCCTGGGCCGCCGCCGGGGTCACGGTCCCGGCGATCTCGGCGGGCCACAGCAGCCGGGGCAATTCCAGCCCCGGCGCGATCTCCGCCGCCCATTCCGGGATCCAGCTATTGGTTTGCATGTCGTACAGCGGGTCGCACTGGCTGGCCGAGTGCTGGTCCAGCACATACTCGCCGGTCAGCCGGTAGGTGATGAACGAGTTCGCCATGAAGAAGTAGCGCGTGCGCGCCCACACGTCCGGCTCGTTGCGGCGCAGCCAGGCCAGCTTCGGGCCCACCGCCTGGCTGGTCAGCAGCGAGCCGCCGCGCGCCAGCATGGTGTCGGCGCCGTATTGCGCGGTTAGCTCGTCGATCTCGCGAGTCGCCCGCGTGTCGATGCCGTACAGGATGGCCGGGCGCAACGGGCGCCCCTCCGCGTCGGCGGGCAGCAGGCAAGGGCCGATGCCGCTGACGCACACGGCGGCGATCCCCCCATCGGCCTGCGGCAGCAGCGCCGCGCAAAGTGCCGTAAAGTCGGCCCACCAGACACTTTCGGCGTCGTGTTCGGCCCAGCCGGGCCGCGGCAGCGACAGCTCGTGCGGGCGCGTCGCCCGCGCGACCACCTCGCCGTTCGAGCGGACGAGGACCCCCTTAGAACTCGACGTGCCGATGTCAATCCCAAGCAGCAGATCGCCCATCTCTCCCCTCCCTGCGGACCGCTAGATGACTTCCAATTGGTCGGCGTGCGGCGCGGGCGGGCGCGCCGCGGACGTTTCTTGCTGATACCAGAAGGCCGTCGAAGCAATGTCGTCTTGCAAGGGCAGGTAGCGCCCGCCGGTGCGCCAGCCCAGCGCCTGGATGGTGACGCGCAGGTTCTCCTGGAAACGGATCGGGTCCATGATATGCCAGCGATACATGCCGAAGCGCTGCTGGCTGCGGTAGAGGCCGTCGGGGCGCAGCACCTGGCTCAGGCCCAGGAAGGGCGTCGTGAACGCGGTGTAGCCCTGGCCGGGCACGTCGAAGTTCCAGGCGCCGCCGAAATAGTCCTCGGTGCCGGTGCCGCAGATGGTGGGGTACTCCTCGTCGCCGTCCAGGTAGAACTTGATCTCGCCCTCGCCCCACCAGCCCGAGTTGTTCACGCCCCAGGCCAGGTAGGTGCCGATATACTGGCCGCGCCCCATGACGCCCTCGACCAGCGTGTGGACCTCGCCGTAAGGCAGCGTGTTGCTGCGCCGCCACTGGGCATGGAAATACGCCGCGTCGGCGCCTACATCGGTCAGGGTGTAATCGACCTGATAGTAGACGACCACGTCGTCCGGGGCCAGGTTTTCGATGGTGATGCGGGCGGCCTTGCGGAAGGGCATCTCCCAG
>CBJNAR010000890.1:0-2414 GCA_966434075.1 uncultured bacterium | reverse complement strand
TGATGCCGTTCCGCGCGAACGCGGCCCCGGCGCAACCCGCGTTGCGGCCCGCCCGTCATATTAGCAGAAGCGGTTGGATGGACCGAGGCTAGCGACTGCCCGGCGCCCGGCGTGGGCGCAGAAAGGTGGACAGATGCACGGACTTGCGACAGCGCGGCAACGGGTGGGGGCGCTGCTGGCGCTCGCGCTGCTCCTGGGCGGCTGCGGCGCCGGCCCGACTCCCGGCCCGCCGGTCACGACCACCTTCCTACCCGCCGCCAAGCCGGTGCCGACCCAGGCCGGCGTGCCGATCTCCACCGCGCCCCCCGCCCGGCTCGGCACACCGCTGCCCGGCCTTCCGCCACCGGTCTCCACGGAAGAAGCCGTCCGCCGCGGCATCCCGCTGCCGTCCGCTACCCCGCCGCCGCCGACGGCTACCTTGCCGCCGCCGGGGCCAACGCCCGGCCCGGATGCCTTCGCGGCGCGGCTCACCTTCACGCCCACGCTGTCGACCACCGAATTCAAAGCACTGATTGTCAGTAGCGGCATACAGTTGCAGCAGGTGTTTGTGCGCAGCGGCAACCCGAACGGCGGGGCGGGTGGCGTAGCGGGCCACGATACCGCCGAAGTCCTGCGCAGTCTCGACCAGGCATGGGAGGGCGCGGTCAACGTGAGCGGCGCCGACGTGACCCTGGACCACGGGCAGTATACCCGGCTGCGGGCCGATGGCCGGATCACGGTGGCGACCGGCATGGATGGCGCCCCGGCGAGCGGCGTGGCGCCCATCCTCGCGCGCTGGCAGGCCGCCTTTGGCGCAGTGGTCACCGTGCGCGGGCGGCAGGAAGTGGTGCGGGTAGACTCCGACGGCACGCCCATCACCGCGAACGCGGACGCCGGCGCGCGCCTGCTAACGGATGAAATCTATGACATGCATCCACGGGACATGACGGCCCGCTACCGCTTCACGGCCCACCGTCCCGACGGCGAGGTCACGACCCTTTGGGATGGCACCCACGCCTATCGCTATTGGGCCGCCCGGCACGAAGTCTACCGGCCCCAACCGGAAAACCTGAATACCTACTGGGGCGACGGCATTGACGATCAGGCCATCTATACCTTCCTGCAACCCGCGCCCTCCGGCTATAATCTGGTCGGACCACGCCAGATCGATGGCCGCGCGGTGATCGAACTGGTGGTCGCCACCGGCAATTTTGGCGCGCAGGGCATGGCCGGCACCAAAGTCTTCCTGGATGCCGCAACGTACCTGCCCTACCAGGTCATGACCTACCCGTTCGGCGACATGCCTGGGGGCCAGGCCAGGGGCGGCCTGCAACGCACCTTTACCGCGCTGGAGATCAACAGCCCCGTGACCGCCGCCGACTTCGCCGCCGGCTTCCCGCCCGGCACAATCACCATCTATGAGCAAGCCTCTGGGGCACCGCGGCTGGCCGGGTACCCGGATCTGCATACGGCCGCGCAAGCCGCCGATTTCCCGCTCTATGCGCCGGTCGATATGCTCAACGGCCTCATGGATAGTACCAGTTATGCCCAGTACTTCGTTGAAATCGAGGGGCGGCGCAGTCCGGTCATCGCGTTGAACAACGGGGCCATCCTGGAAGGGCGCTATCTCCCGGTGCAAGACCTGGAGATAGCGGCGGACGCCACCGCGCCCCCGCAGTCCCTGACCCTGGACGGGCAGCCGGCCACGCTCGACCACGGCGTCCTGACGTTCACACGCGGCCTCACCCACATCCGCATCAGCGGCGTGCAAAGCGCGGAACAGGCCGCGAGCGTGGTCCAGCAGTTGCAACTCGTACCCTAAGCCAGGAGGCGCGCCCATGAGGCGACAGTTGCTAATCCAGGGCCTACTCGCGGCCGGGTTGCTGGCGCTGGCGGCCTGCGGCACCGTGGCCCCGGCGGCCCCACCCCTGCCCGCCCTCACCGCCGCGCCGGGCACCCCGTTGCCGCCGCCATCCCCGGTCGTGCGCCACTCCATAGCTCCGCGCCCCCTGGCTCGCATGGAACAGACCCCCGCCTGGTCGGCCCACTCCGCCGCTGGGGATTTCCGTATCGTGGCCCTGGAGGTCCGCGAAGGCCAGGAACTGCTGGTCTTCTACGCCATGCGCGCCGCCCAGCGCGGCGTTCCCACCGTCACGGCCCACTCGCCCGGCGGGCCGCCCACCGGCCCGCCCCCCGGTACGCCGCTGCCCGTGACCGCGGTGCAGCCGCTTGGCGCCCTGGCCGAGTTCGACACCGGCGTGATCCATGTGGGCTGGCGTGACCCCATCGGCCCGCAGATCGTGCTGGAGGTGCAGCCGCCGGGCAGCACCACCGCCTGGCAGGTCACCCCGATCCAGCAGATTATCTCCGACCCGCAAACCCGCGGGCGCAGCACGGCGTTCTTCCAGTTGGCGCGCGCGCCCTCCTCGTCGTAC
>CBJNAR010000889.1:0-2418 GCA_966434075.1 uncultured bacterium | reverse complement strand
GCCCGCCCCGAACGATCCGCCGATGATCACCGTGAACTTGGGCACGTTGGCGTTCGCCACGGCCATCACCATCTTCGCGCCGTCCTTGGCGATGCCCTTGTTCTCGTACTCGCGCCCCACCATGAACCCGGTGATGTTCTGCAAAAACACCAGCGGGATCTTGCGCTGGGTGCATAATTCGATAAAGTGCGTCGCCTTCAGCGCGCTCTCCGAGAACAGGATGCCGTTGTTCGCCAGGATGCCCACGGGATAGCCCATGATGCGGGCGAAGCCGCAGACCAGCGTCGGCCCGTACAGCGCCTTGAACTCGTGCAGCCGCGAGCCGTCCACGATGCGGGCGATGATCTCGCGCACGTCATAGGGCGTGCGCTTGTCGTGCGGGATCACGCCGTAGAGTTCGTGCAGCGGATAGAGCGGCTCCTCCGGCGGCAGCACCTCCCAGGGGTGATAGTGGCGGCGGTGCAGATTGGCGACGATGTCGCGGGTGATGGCGAGGGCGTGCGGATCGTCCACGGCGAAGTGGTCGGTCACGCCGGAGATGCGCGAGTGGACCTCGGCCCCGCCCAGGTCCTCGGCGCTGACTTCCTCGCCGGTGGCCGCCTTCACCAGCGGCGGCCCGCCCAGGAAGATCGTGCCCGTGCCCTGCACGATCACCGTTTCGTCGGACATGGCGGGCACATAGGCCCCGCCCGCCGTACACGACCCCATCACGACGGCGATCTGCGGGATGCCCTCGCGCGACATCTGCGCCTGGTTGTAGAAGATGCGCCCGAAATGCTCCTGGTCGGGGAAGACATCGGCCTGCAACGGCAGGAACGCCCCGCCGCTGTCCACCAGGTAGATGCACGGCAGCGCGTTCTCCCAGGCGATGGTTTGCGCGCGCAGGTGCTTCTTGACCGTGATGGGGTAGTAGGTGCCGCCCTTGACCGTGGCGTCGTTGGCCACGATCACGCATTCCTGCCCGTGGATCACGCCGATGCCGGTCACGATCCCGGCGGCGGGCGCGTCGTCGTGGTACATGCCGTTGGCGGCCAGCGCGCTGAACTCCAGGAAGGCCGTGCCCTCGTCGCACAGCAGCCGGATCCGCTCGCGCACCGGCAGCTTGTTGCGGGCCAGGTGCTTGTCCAGCGCCGCCTTGCCGCCGCCCTCGCGGACCTGCGCCAGCCGCCGCTTCAGTTCTTCGACCTGCCCGGCCAGCGCGGCATAGTTGGCCCGGAACTCGTCGCTCGCCGGATCGATAGCCGACTTGATAATCGCCATGCGTTGCCCTCGCCGTTGAGTGCAGTGATCCAATGACCCAAACGGCCCCGCCCTGGGGCCTGATTACGGCGCCATGATACCATAAAGGCCGCCTACCCGTCCATGGACCCGGTTTTCCCTTTGCACTGTCTAATGGGATATGTTTACCATCTTAAACTGGCACGCTTAGTGACGCTGCTTTATAATGCCCGTATGCAGCCTAGTCCTTATACGGACTGGATAACAGAGCTAGTGCGCCGTTATCCCGATCCGCCCCGCCCGGTTACGCTCATTGATGTGATTCGTGTTGAGTCGCGCGATCCGTATTTCCGCTGGCATGTGTTTGGTATCGTCGGCCTGCTGATCATAGCCATTGTGGTCTGGAATGCTTTAGCGGGAGCCGGGCTATATTTAGCCGTACCGGCGGTATTGCTGGCAGCATTTTGGGGGTTAGGGCTGTTCAACGGCATCAGGCAGGAACATCACATGGCCCGGACCTACGTCAGGGGAATAGTAGAAATCAAGCAGGTCGAATTCCGCGAACACGCGCCGGCTAAGCACTCCCCAACCCCCGGCCCCGGCTTCCCATACTGTGTGCTGTATTGGCATGTCATCCTCCCCACCCACACGTTTGACGAAGGCCCGATTATTCTGGCACGGGGTGAGCGGATCTGGGATTGGGTGATCCAGCCCGGCGCGCGAATAGAAGCCCTGATCGATCCCGTTGATCTCGGAGTCGTTCATGGTCTGTGGCCGCTGCCCCACCCGGCCACAAAGGTACAACCATGACCACCTGGCAAGAGGCCGGCATCGCCGCCGTGCTGCTGGCCGCGGGTCGCTCCAGCCGCATGGGCACCGAGTCCAAGCTCCTGCTCCCCCACCCGGTCGATAAGCAGCCGCTGCTCCGGCACGCCGCACACTCGGTGCTCGCGCTGGGGCTGGTAGAAGTGCTCGTGGTGGTGCGGCCCGACCTGCCCGCCCTGGCGGCGGCGCTCGCGGGCTTGCCCGTACGGATCGTGCCCAACGCCGACTACGAGCAGGGCATGGCGACCTCGCTGCGGGCGGGCATCGCCGCGCTGGGACCGGCGGCGCAGGCGGCGCTTGTGGTGCTGGGAGATACGCCTGACGTGGACCCGGCGGTCTTCGCCGCGCTGCTGGCCGCCTACCGCGCCGAGGGCC
>CBJNAR010000888.1:0-2418 GCA_966434075.1 uncultured bacterium | reverse complement strand
CGATCCCAAGACCTGGGAGCCGCTGCGCGAGGCGCCCGCCGACGAGTTGTGGGCCATCCACACGCGGATGAAGCACGACCTGGTGGAGTTCGCCCGCACGCGCACGGCCACCCGCCTCATGCGCATGAACGAGTCGCCCGGCGTCTGGCCGATCCTCGACCCGGACGCGCTGACGCTCGGCTTCGCGCGCCGCTTCGCCACCTACAAGCGCGCCACGATGATCTTTACCGACCGCGACCGGCTGAAGGCGCTGCTCAACAACCCGGATCGCCCGGTGCAGATCGTCTTCGCGGGCAAGGCCCACCCTGCCGATGCCCCCGGCAAGCAGTTCATCCAGCAGATCTACTGGCTATCCAAGGAGCCGGGCTTCAACGGGAAGATCATCTTCCTCGAAGAGTACGACATGAACGTGGCTCGCTACCTGGTGCACGGCTCGGATGTCTGGCTGAATACGCCGCGCCGGCCCTACGAGGCCAGCGGCACCAGCGGCGAGAAGGCCGCCCTCAACGGCCTGCCCAACCTGAGCGTGCTCGACGGCTGGTGGGCCGAGGGCTTCAACGGCAAGAACGGCTGGGCCGTGGGCGAGGGCCGCGAATACAGCAACCCCGACGAGCAGGACTGGAACGACGCCCAATCGCTCTACACCACGCTGGAGCAATCCGTCGTCCCGCGGTTCTACGACCGCGACGCCACCGGCGTGCCGCAAGCCTGGGTGCAGACGATGAAGGAAGCGATCATCAGCCTGGCCCCGGTCTTCAGCACGCGGCGCATGCTCAAGGACTACTGCGAGGAGCTCTACATCCCCGCGATCCGCGAAAGCGGCGCGCCGGAAGCTGCGCTGACGCCCGGCCGCTAGCCGGCCCGCTGGGTGCCCCGGTGGCGGAATCGCGGTTCCGCCGCCGGGGCGTCTTCATGCTGTGCGACCGCACAGCCCACCGTCCGCGTGAATCCCGAGTAAGCCAATGCGATACCTGCGATGGATCCTGCCCGGCATGGCACTGCTCATCCTGCTGGTCCTGGCCGGGTGGACCGTGCTACAACTCATCCAGCCTGCTAACGTGCTGACCGGCCATCAGGGGCCAGTGGTCGGGCTGGCTTTCAGCCCCGACGGCCGGCTCCTGGCCTCGGCTGCTACCGACAATAGCATCCGGCTGTGGCGCATGAGCGATCGCCGCCTGGATCGCGTGCTGACCGGGCCGGTTACGGGCGGTGGGGCCTGGAGTGTCACCTTCACGCCCGACGGTCGTACCGTGATCGCCGGGTACGGGGACGGGCAGGTACGGCAGTGGCGCGTGATGGATGGGCAGGCTCTAGGCGCGCTTACCGGGCACACCGGCGCGGTGACGGGGGTGACGGTCACACCGGATGGGAGCCAAGTCGTCTCCGCTTCCGAAGATGGCACCTTGCGCATCTGGGATACCGGCGCGACCACACTCCCACGTATCATCACCAGCACGGTCGGCGCACTGAGCAGCGTCGCTGTCTCGCCGGATGGGCTGTACATTGCGGCGGGAGGCGAGCAGGGGCAGGTAGACCTCTGGCGCGTCAGCGACGGTAGCCTGGTGCGTATGCTGTCCGATCCCAATGCGTATCTGGGGCACCCGCAGACCAGGGTTGCCTTTGCGCCCAATAGCGAGGAGATTGGATCGGCGGCGCCGGCTTACAAAGGGCAGGTGACGGTCTGGCGGGTGGCGGATGGAATCTTGCTCAACCGGATCAATGTCGTGGGCGATCCGATCCGGGCCTTCTCGGGGGGCGAGGATGTCATGAGCACGATTGCCTATGCCGGCAGCAGTCGGTGGATCGCCACCAACCGGGACGAAGAGGTCTGGTTGTGGGATGCTGCCCACAATAGCCGGGCGGCGCTCTGGAAGGGGCATAGCCGCGCGGTTCGTAGCCTGGCCGTCTCACCCGATGGGCGGTGGCTGGCCTCCGGCTCGGACGACTCGACAGTACGGCTCTGGCCACTGGCCGGGCGGGCCGGTCCGGCTTCCACCCCGACGCCTTGAGATAACGCGGAGGGTGTAATGCCCGCTGCTCGAACCTCTGACGATAAGGAACTGTTGCCCTTAGCGACCATACGACTACACGTCGTGCCCCGTACACACGACGGCGGCCGGCGCGTTTCAATATACGGAGCGCACCTACCCAAGCAATCGCGCTTCTGGTATGATTAAGAGGACGGGGCGCTCGCCGCTGAGCGCCGTGAACACCGGCCTTATTCAATGACAGAATAGGAAGACATATGCCCACCGCAGTGCATACCCCGACCGTGTGGCGTCCGTTGCCCGCGCCCGAGCAGGGTGCCCAGCCATCCACGGAATGGTGGCTCCAGTTGCTGGAGCGCGCCTTTATCTCCAGGGCCATGGACGACCTGGAAGTCAGCAAAGAGTACCGGCCCAACCCCGATAAGCCGCT
>CBJNAR010000887.1:0-2419 GCA_966434075.1 uncultured bacterium | reverse complement strand
GTAATCGAACAGTTGCTGATGATCGATATTGCTGTCGGGGGCGCGGTAGGTCGCCAGGCCGATGGGAAAGCTGCACGTCTGGGAGCGATTGGTGAAGACGGCGGTGGTGGTGGTGTCCTGCTCCGTGATGGCGGCGCGCAGGGTGCCGCGCGCCGGGGTGGGGTCACAGCCGGCGCGGGGCGTGAAGGCGGGGGTAGGCACGCGGGTAGGCGTGCCCACGATCACGCAGGCCACGGGGGTGAAGGTGCGCGTGGCGGTGGCGCGGTGGGGCGGGGCGGCCGAGACGGTAGCCTGCGGGGCCAGGCTGCCGGGCAGGTCGAGGGCGACCAGGACGAGGACCAGGGTGGCGACGGCAATCGCCGCCCAGCGCGCGATCTGCATGACCGGTCTCCTTATGCACTTGTCCGAATCTGCCGGTGTGTGGATCCCCCCGCGCCCTGGGGGGTGGGTAGCTAGGGGCGTGCCTGGCCGGGCGGCCCACGGGCCGGTGGGAACGGCCCGGTGGTACCCGGAGGTGCAAGCGCCTGGCACCTGCCCTCACGCTCCAGTACCAGTTATAGTTTAGCACGCCTGTATCGGGGAGTCAATAGGTACTGAATCCGCACCATGGCCGTGGCAAAGTCAGTGGCGCCCGCCGCCGCCCTGCTGCGGTACAATGAGCGTTACACCCCGTTCCGCCCTGCCTGGGAGATCTTGGAACATATCATGCAGGCAGGTAGCGGTGACGAACCATATCCGGGTGCTTCAGCGCCCTGTTTGGCCCTGAAGCATGCCGGCTGGGAGGACAATTAGGATGGCCCGTATTGCGAATCCGGCACTGAGCGACCTCGCTCTCCTGATTGGGGAGTGGGATGTGGCGCTGGCATTTCCTGTTGATCCGCCGGGCACCGTCCGCGGCCACGCCTCGTGCGCCTGGTTCGAGGACGGGGCCTTTGTCATGATGCGAATGGGCACCCCGACTGCCGGTCCGCCATACTCGATTTCCATCATCGGCCGCGATGACTCGGCCGCGACCTATACCGTGCTGTACCTGGACGACCGGGGCGTGTCAAGGATTTATCAGATGAGCTTAGAGAACGGCGAGTGGAAGCAATGGCGAGCGGCACCCGGCTTTTCGCAGCGGTTTACCGGCCGATTCAGCGCCGATGGAAATACCATCACCGCCCACTGGGAGAAATCCCAGGACGGCGTGAGCTGGGAACACGATTTTGATCTGACGTACACCAGGGTCCAGGGCGACCAACCATCGGGGGCCGGCTAAGCGGGCGGCCCCACCGGCTTCCGCTACTGCCCTACTCTAGTCCGGCAGCCGCGCCCGCCCCGTCAACAGGCGGGCTGGCCTTACGAAGCCCGCCAGCGCGAGCTAGACATCGGGGCGGGGGCGAGAAATCGCGCCCCTACGAATAGGGAAAGCACAGGGGCGCACCCATGCGGGTGCGCCCCTGCCTACTACTCGTCCCTACTCGTCTCTACTCGTCTCTCGTCTCTCTCGTCGTCACTCGACTCAGCACTCAGCACTCAGCACTCAGCACTCGCTACCGCCGGGGCGCGCAGCCGGGGAAGAAGGCGTTGCTGATGAATTTACTCGTCTGGCCGCGAGTCACGTTGGCGACCGGGCGGAAGGTGTGGTCGGCGTAGCCCGCGATGACGCCGTGCAGCACCGCGCGCTCGGTGAACAGCCAGAACGGGTCGCTGGGCGGCACATCGAGGAACGTCTGCTGCGTGGGCGGGATCGGGTCGTTGTAGTTGGCCGCGTTGGACACGAACTTGGACATCTGCCCGCGCGTGACGTTGTTGGTCGGGCGGAAGGTGTGGTCGCTGTAGCCGCTGATCACGCCGTGAGCATAGGCCCGCTCGATGAACAGCCAGAACGGGTCGGTCGGCGGTACGTCGAGGAACGTCTGCTGCGTGGCCGGGATGGCGTCCTGGTAGCCCGCGGCGTTGGACACGAACTTGGAGACCTGGCCGCGGGTCACGTTGTTGCCGGGCCGGAAGGTGCCGTCGCTGTAGCCGCCGACGACGCCCTGGCAGGCCAGGCAGCGGATGAAGGTGTAGAACGGGCTGTCGGCGGGCACGTCGGTGAACTGGATCGGGCAGGCCGTGGGCGTGGCCGTGGGCGTGCGCGTGGCCGCGGGCGGGCGCGGGGTGAAGGTGGCCGTGGGCGGCACGGTGGGCGTGGCCGTGGGCGGGGTGCCCGTGACGGTCGCCGTGGGCGAGCGCGTGGACGTGGCCGTGGGCGGGGTGCCCGTCACGGTGGGCGTGCTGGTCGGGTTGGCCCCGCTGACCTGGGCCACGAAGGCGTCGAGCACGCCGCCACCGGACACCGGCTGCACGGCGTTCACGATCGGGAAGTCGTCGATGGACGAGGTGCCGCCGGCCAGGTAGACCAACCCCGCCGCGTTGGCGGTGATGCCGGGGG
>CBJNAR010000886.1:0-2423 GCA_966434075.1 uncultured bacterium | reverse complement strand
CCTTCGTCGACGTGCCGCCGGGGGATCCCTTCTTCAGCAACATCTATTGCCTGGTGTGCCAGGGGATCGCCGGGGGGTACGACGACAACACCTTCCGCCCCGGCAATCTCGTCACGCGCGGCCAGCTAGCCAAGCTGGTGTCCAACGCCGCCGGGTATAACGATGCGATTGCCGAGGACCAGCAGAGTTTCACCGACGTGCCGCCCGGCTCGCCCTTCTGGATCTACATCCAGCGCGCCCTCGCCCACGGGGTGGTCAGCGGCTACAGCAACGGCGACGGTACGGTTAGCTTCCGACCGAACGATCCCGTCACGCGCGGGCAGGCGGCCAAGTTCGTGGCCAACGCCGCCCAATACACCGATGCGATCCCGCCCGCACAGCAGAGCTTCGCCGATGTGCCGCCCGGCGATCCCACCTGGCTCTATATCGAGCGGGCCTACGCCCATGGGGTGATCGCCGGGTACGCCGACGGCACGTTCCACCCGCGCACCACGGTCACGCGCGGGCAGACTGCCAAGTTCATCACCAATGCGCTCCTCCCGGCGTGCCGGGTCATCGATGAGCACTAAGGGGTGATTTTCTGCACCGGAACTCTTGATCTCGGCAAGAACAATACAGGACAAGGGCCGGTTCGCCTTCGCGGATGAACCGGCCACGGCATGCCTTGCAGGAGATAGAACGGGCCGGCATGCCATATCGTACGCCGGTAGTATGCGGAAAGCCACTACCCTGCGGCGGCGCGCCCGGCTACGGAGGGGGCCGCTGCATGATCACGGCATCGGCGTGGTCCCGGTAGTAGCGCGGCTGGGTGCGCACGGGCCGGAAGCCCACACTTTCCCAGAAGCGCAAGCCCGGTGTATTGGTCGGGCGCACTTCCAGTTCCCAGACGGTGAGGTCGTGGCTTTGGAGATGGGCGACGGTCCAGGCGACCAGCGTCCGGCCCACCGCGCGCCGTTGGTAGGCCGGATCGACGGCGAGGGACAAGATATGCGCTTTGAAGCCGTGCCGCTGAGGTTCGCGGCGGGTGATGATATAGCCCGCCAGCGCGCCGTCCCACTCGGCCACGGCAAACGAGTCGAAGCAGCGACGCTGGATGCGCATCACCTCCAGGCCGGAGAGCGCGTCCATGGGGAAGACGGCGCGGCCCAGGGCTACCACGGCCGCCAGGTCGGCGGGCCGGAAGCGGCGGATCTGCACCGGGGCCACCGGGGGGCCGGCGCTGGGGCCGGCCCCCTCCGGTGGCGGTCCCGCCCGGCGCGGGCGCGCCGAGCAGGGCGGATCACTCACCGAGGATTCTGGTTGCAAAGAGTGGGTCCTCGTCGGGATTGCCCAGCCGGGCGAGTTGGTTGAACCCCGTGCGGGTGAGATCCGTCGTATCCGGGATATACTTATCACCGGCCAGGGCGTTGACGGCGCTGCCGGCCAGATTGTACATCCCGCCCGGCCCGGTCATGCCCAGGCCGGCCCCCACCACGGCGGCGGCATCGCCCTCGTAGGCGCCCTGCATCATATCCATGCCGCCCATCAGAACATTGGCCTTGCTGCTGACGTTGGTCAGCGTATTGACGGCCAGCGCGCGGTTGAGCGGCCCCTGCACCTCCGGGTTCCGCCTCTTTTTCTCCTCCTCATCCGACAGCAGCGGGGGCGGGTAGTACACGTGGGGTATGTGTGGTGGATTCTGCCGGCGCGCAGGGATACGGGTCCGCGGCATAGCCACGCGCAGGCCCCCCCGGATCATGCGCTGAATGGGCACCCCCGGCGCGGCGGACGCCGGCTCCGCGGCGCTGACCGCGTCCGCGGCGGCCTCGCGCTGGACGGCGGCCTCGGCCAGGACGGCCCGGTTGCCGTGGGTGTGTTGCAGCTGCTGGATTGCCGCGGCGCGCACACCTCCGTTGCCGCGCCCGGCAATAGATTGGGCGGCGAGCAGCGCCGGGGCCGGCATCGGCGCCACGGGCTGATCCCGGTCCGCGCCGGACGCGCGGGTTACATCATCATGCTGCCGGTGCCGCGCCGCGTTGTCGTCATTGCGCAACTCCGAGGTCCGATCACTGGTCAAGGTATTACCTCCTGTGGGTGCGGGGAGCCGCGTCGGGGGACCGCAGCGGGCGGCGGGAGACGGCGTGGCCCAGGGACCATAGGCGTGCCCACCCGGCACGGGTACGCCGGCTCCGATCCGCCGGCGCTGCCGGGGCGGTGCGCCGTTCATGCCCTATAAGGGTAACCCATGCGCCACCGGGCCGACCGCCCACGGACGCGCCCCGCGTTATCTGCACCGTATCCGTCGGGATGCGGGCATCCCGAGAATCGGGCTCACCTTACCGCAAAAACGACCTATACATTATCGCACGAATGACCGCAGAGCGCAATAGAGCGGCGCGGTGGCCGCCGGAACGTGGCCGGGGGTCACCGCGACGAGCAGCGTC
>CBJNAR010000885.1:0-2429 GCA_966434075.1 uncultured bacterium | reverse complement strand
TGCCGCGCGCCCGGGTGGAGCTCGAGCGGGATGGCGGGACCGCCGCGCTCCCGGGGGTGTTCATGCCGGGCGGCACCCACACCTATCCGGACCGCGATGCCGTGCTTGCCTATCTGGCCGCGTATGAGGCCCGCTACCAGTTGCCCGTCGTCCGCCCGGTGCAGGTGCAAACCGTTGACCGCGCCGAGGGCGGGCTGGTCGTGACGAGCGATGCCGGGATGTGGCGGGCGCGCGCCGTGGTCAGCGCCACCGGCTCCTGGCGCCACCCCTACATCCCGCCCTATCCGGGGCGCGACCAGTTCCAGGGCACCCAGATCCACTCCGCCTACTATCGCAACGCGGCGGGCCTCGCCGGGCAGCAGGTGATGGTGGTCGGGGCGCGCAATTCGGGCGCGCAGATCCTGGCCGAGGTCTCCCAGGTGGCGGCTACCACCTGGGTCACGCGCGCACCGCCGCGCTTCCTGCCCGACGACGTGGACGGGCGCGTGCTGTTCGACCGCGCTACGGCCTACTACCAGGCGCAGCAAGCCGGCGGCGGATCGCTGGCCGCGGCGGCCCAGGGCGCACTCGGCCAGATCGTCATGGTACCGCCCGTGCGCGCGGCGCGCGCCCGCGGCGTGCTGCACAGCGTCCGCCCGTTCACCCGCCTGACCGCGCACGGCGCCGTCTGGCCCGACGGCCGCGAAACGCCGGTGGATGCGATCATCTGGTGTACCGGCTTCTTCCCCGCCCTGGCTCACCTTGCGCCGCTCGGCATCCTCACGCCGGAGGGGCAGGTCGCCACACGGGGCACGCGCGCCCTGGCCGAGCCGCGCCTCTGGCTCGTCGGCTACGGCGACTGGACCGGCTTCGCCTCGGCCACGCTGATCGGCGTGGGTCGCAGCGCCCGCCAGACCGTCGAGGAGATCAAGGCCACCCTCCAGCCGCCGGGCTGACATCCGGTTAACCGGTGGTCTTTCTCACCGCGAAGACCCGAAGGACGCGAAGAACATAACTCGTACAAAGAACCTTCGCGTCCTTCGTTCCTTCGCGGTGAATTGATAAATAGATGCCCTACCGATCACCCGCTACGCGCCCAGAAGATGCCTTGCGCCGTCAGCCGGAAGGCGTAGTCGTCTGCCGTCGCATCCGGGTGCTCCGGCGCGGGTTCGTGCTCAATGACCACCAGGCCCCGGCGCGCCAGCACCGGCACCAGGGTGGGTACCTCGTGGACAAAATAGTCGATTTCGTCCGGGGGCGCATCCAGGGCGCCAATCACCGCCCGCGCCGTCAACTGATCGTCATTGCCCGCCGCAAGTTGCTGGTCGCGCAGTTCCGCCGCCTTCCGCGCGAACTGCCGCAGCTTATCTGTAGGGATCATTGCCTGCTACCCCAGTGCATCCGTGATTTATGACCAGGGAGTGGCCGGGTAGCGAACGCTACCCGGCACGGGGGACGGCCCATCTACCATCCACACGCGGCGACGGCCAACGCGGCGCTGTGGCCCCAGGTTCAGCATACGGCGCCCGGCTTGCAGTCGCGTGAACGCGCCCCCCGCGCCTGCCGACAGTTTTATAGCCGGTCTGTGAGCGCCCATCCTTACCGTTTGCTAAGGATTGCGCCGGCCACCGGGCACACAAAACGGGCGCCGGATAAACCGGCGCCCGCCTCGCGTATTTGCTTGTAGTCCGGTGTGCCGGCTCAGGCCGCCTTGCGCGAACCGGACGGCAGCGGGGTCAACGGGCCCGTGCTCAGCTTGCCGCTACGGGCCGGCAGCGGGGCCACCACCCGCCGCCGGGCCGGTGCCGTCGCCTGCCGGATACCCCAGCCGGCCACGCCGGCCACGCCGATCCCGATCAGGCCCACCGTGGTCGCCACGCCGACCGCGTCGGCCAGCGCCCCGGCGAAGAAGGTCGCCGCCGTCACGCCGATGTTCGAGACGGTGTTGAAGGCACTCAGCACCCGCGCCCGCACGTCGTCGCGCGCCCGTTCCTGCAGCACCGTCTGGGCCGGCACGGTTACGAACGAGTTGAGCGCGCCCAGGATCAGCACCAGCACCATCATCGCGCCCAGCACCCAGGCGTGGGTGCCCGCGGCGCCACCCACCATTCCGGCCAGCAACTGGGCCGCCGGGCTGAGGGCCGCGAAGGCCAGCAGCCCCAGCCCCGCCGCGAACGTCGCCAGGCTGATCATGCGCATCCGGTTCGCCTCGGTCGAGAAGCGCCCCACCAGCGCCACGCCGATGCCCAACCCGATGCCGCCGGGGGCCAGCACCAGGTACAAGTCCGATGCCGGGATGCCCACCTCTTCGGCCAGGAAGCGCGGGCCGATCACGCCGAGCATCAACACCACCGCCGTCGCCACCGACGACTGGATAATCGCGCTGTAGATCGCCGCGTCGTTGCGGATGTACTGCCAGCCTTCGCGCAGGTCGGCCAGCACCGACTGGA
>CBJNAR010000884.1:0-2437 GCA_966434075.1 uncultured bacterium | reverse complement strand
TTTTGGGGTAATGGTCTTGACACGTTTAGGAAATTGTGGTAGTATACCTCTAGAGGCAATCAAATAGGGGACCTAGACACCCCCCAAGCGTGAGCGAAAGGAGAACTGCTGTATGTTCAAAATTAAAACTCACGTATTGGAGATGCGCTTCCAGGTGGATCGCTGAGGCCCCGCAGATAAGGGGGCCGATTCTCGACCAGGGGAACGGTCATTTTCTCGACACATTCCCCAACGCAGCGAAAGACAAGTAAGGAGACTTGCTTAGTGTATAAAGCGAACCTTCGTGTCTTGGAGATGCGTTATCAGGTTGATATTACAGGTCCCTAAGTAGGGACCACTTGAGGGTGGAGGTCCGGGTCGCGCCGGGCCTCCTTTTTTGTGCCTGCCGCCGGCGCACATCCGCGGCGCGGCGGCCCGCTGGGCCGTGTCCTGGACAAAGGACAAGCCCCGGTGGTTGGGCGGACCACCGGGGCTATCCAAAGGAGGAAAGTTCTTCTGTATAGTATAACGTCCGTCCTCAGCCATCGCTTCCATCGCCGCAAACGAGAATCGCGAGCAATTTGGCGCGGGTGGCGGTGGGCGCGCGGCTGGGGGGAAAGGACAAGCCCCGGTGGTTGGGCGGACCACCGGGGCTATCCAAAGGAGGAAAGTTCTTCTGTATAGTACAACGTCCATACCCGCCTGTTGCTTCCGTCGGCGATCACGAGTTTTGAAATCGTTTTGGGCGGAAGTTAGAAACAAGATCAGGGCCGGTGGCAAAACCGGCCCTGATCTTGTTTCTACCCGCTGTGGCCTGTAGGCCAGTCTTAGGCTTTGCTCTCTTCCGTGGCCAGGGCGCCGGTTTCGGTCAGCAGTTGCTCCATCTCGGCCAGGTGCCCGCCAAAGACGTCGAGCGCTTGCTTGACCGGCTCCGGCGAGGTCATGTCCACGCCGGCGTCGCGCAGCAGGTCGATAGAGTAGGCGCTGCTGCCTCGCGACAGGAAGCGCAGGTAGCGGTCCACCGCCGGCTGGCCTTCGTCCACGATCTGCTGGGCCAGCGCGGTGGCCGCGGCGATGCCGGTGGCGTACTTGTAGACATAGAAGCTGCTGTAGAAGTGGGGGATGCGGGCCCACTCGATGGCGATGGCTTCGTCGGAGACCGCCGCCCCGTGATAGCGCTTGTTCAGGTCGTAGTAGATCTCGGACAGGCGCTCGGCGGTCAGGGCCTCCCCGGCCTCGGCGGCCTCGTGGGTCAGCTTCTCGAACTCGGCAAACATCGTCTGCCGGTAGAGCGTGCCGCGGATAGTGTCGAGCTGGTTGTTCAAGATCGCCAGCCGCCGGCGCGGATCGGGCGTGTTCTGCAACAGATAGTGGGTGAGCAGCGCCTCGTTCAGCGTCGAGGCGACTTCGGCCACGAAGATGGTGTAGTTGCCGTAGGTATACGGCTGCGCGCGCCGGGTGAAGTACGAATGCATCGTGTGGCCCAGTTCGTGGGCCAGCGTGAACATGTCGTTGAGCGTGTCCTGGTAGTTCATCAGGATGAAGGGCGAGGTGTCGTAGGCGCCCCAGCTATAGGCGCCCGAGCGCTTGTTGGGCGTCTCGTACACGTCGACCCAGCGGCTGCTCAGCCCGGTTTCCGCGGCCTGGCCGTATTCGGCGCCGAGCGGCTGGAGGGCGGCCAGCACTTGCTTGCGCGCGTCCTCGTAGACCACTTCGTCGGACAGATCGCCCACCAGCGGCACATGCAGGTCGTACATGTGCAGTTCGTCGAGGCCTAGCACTCGCCGGCGCAGGGTGAGGTAGCGCTCCATCAGGTCGGTCCGGTCATGCACGGCCTCGATGAGGTTGGTGTAGACGCTGACCGGGATATTGTCGGGGTGCAGCGCCGCTTCCAGGGCCGAGGGGTATTTGCGCGTGCGGGCGTAGAACAGGTTCTTCTTGACATTGGCCGAGTAGAGCGCGGCGATGCTGTTGCGATGGGCGGTATAGGCGCCGTGCAGCTTGAGGAAGGCGTCGGCGCGCAGAGCGCGGTTATTGGCGCGCATGAAGCGCTGGTAGCGCCCCAGCGTGAGCTGCGTTTCCGAGCCTTCCTCGTCGGTGACGGTGCCGAAGGTCAGATCGGCGTTGTTCAGCATGCTGAACACCGTGCTGGGCGCGGCGGCGAGTTCGCCCACCTGGGCCAGCAGTTGCTCTTCGGCTTGCGGCAGCACATGGGGCTTGCCGCGCAGCAGATCCTCGAAGTCGTGGGCGTAGACGCGCAGCCCCGGTTCCTCGTCCATGAGGCGGTCCAGGGTGCCGTCGGGCAGGGCCAGCAGTTCCGGGCGCACGAACGCGGTGGCGGCGTGGGCGCGGACGCCCAGTTGCTGCACGCGGTCGGCCAGCGACTGGTAGGTCGAGTTGGCGGTGTCCTCGTCGCGGCGCAGGAAGGCGTAGATCGCCAGGCGGTCGAGCCGGCGGC
>CBJNAR010000883.1:0-2443 GCA_966434075.1 uncultured bacterium | reverse complement strand
GGGCGTGACCGCGCTGGCGCTCGCCATGGTGCTGGTGTCGGCGGTGTTCCACGCCGTCTGGAACCTGTTCGCCAAACAGGCGCGGGGCGGGGTGGCCTTTGTCTGGATGGCCGACTGCTGCTCCATCGCGCTGTTCGCGCCGGTGGCCGCGCTGGTCTTGCTGCTCGACCCGGCGCGGCTCGACGCCCTGGCACTGGGCTTTATCGCGGGCAGCGCGCTGCTGCACCTGACCTATTTCGTGCTGCTGCAACGCGGCTATGGCGCGGGCGACCTGTCGCTGGTCTATCCGCTGGCGCGCGGCACGGGGCCGATGCTGTCCACGACGTTCGCCGTGCTGCTGTTCGGCGAGCGGCCCACGCCGGTGGCCCTGGCCGGAGCGGGGCTGGTAGGGGCGGGTGTGTTCGTGCTGACCGGCGGTCCTGCTGTGCTGGGCCAGCCGGCCTTCCGCGGCGCGGTGGCCTACGGCCTGCTCACCGGCCTGCTCATCGCCGGGTACACCCTGTGGGACAAGCAGGCGGTGAGCACCTTCGCCGTCGCGCCGATCCTGCTCTACTACGGCGGCACCGTGCTGCGCGTCGCCTTGCTGGCGCCCTACGGTCTGCGCCGCCGCCCGGCCATCCGCGATCTCTGGGCGCGGCACCGCGGGCAGGTGCTGGGCGTGGCGCTGCTCAGCCCGCTCTCGTATTTCCTGGTGCTGACGGCGCTCGTCTTCACGCCGGTGAGCTACGTCGCGCCGGCCCGCGAGATCAGCATCCTGCTGGGCACGTTGCTGGGCGCGCGCCTGCTGGCCGAGGGGCAGGGCGCCCGCCGCCTCGCCGCCGCTGCGGTGATGGTGCTGGGGGTGGTGGCCCTGGCCGTGGGCTGAGTTGTTCGCGGCATCCGGCCTGTTTGCTAGCCGGCGGGTTGCGGCTCCGGCAACGGCCAGCCCTCGTCCTGATAGGTTGCGACCGCCAGGCGCAACGCTACGTGGGCCTCGGCCAGGGCTTGGGCCGCGCTCTCGCTAAAGGCCGAGACGCCCGGAAAGTCCGGGCACCGCGCAATAAAGGCGCGATCTTCCTCGCTCCAAATGACCTGGACCTTATATTCGGGCACCGGATTCACTTGCGCTTACCCTCCTCACAAAAGATACACAACGGGCCACCGGCCGGTTTGAAACCGGCCCCTACAGCGCGATGAACCACGGGCCGGCATGCAACCGGCCCCTACAGCGCGATGAGTTGGCAGGCGTGCGTGCCGCTCAGGGTACCGGTTCGGCGTCTTTGTGCGGGCCGTTGAGGACGGGGGTGTCGCCTTGCCAGTCGAGGCGGTCGATGTTGAGAGTGCGGTAGCTGACCGAGTTGTCCCAGGTGTGGTAGAGCATCCAGGTGCGGCCCTGCGCATCGACCGTGATGTCCTGGCCGCCTGGGCCGATGACCAGCGGCGGCTTATCCATCTTCGATTGCAGCAGCGGCTCGGGGGCTTTGGTATAGGGGCCGAAGATGCTGGCGGCCACGGCATAGCCGACGGCGTATTTGATGCTGTTGTAGGCGTTGGCCGAGTAGAAGAGGTAGTATTTGCTGCCGTGCTTCCAGAGCGTCGGCGCCTCGATGACGTTGCCCTCCCACAACAGATCCTCTTTGATCAGTTGGTGCGGCTGGTCGAGCAAGGTGAGGCCGTCGTCGGAGATGCGCTGGATCCAGAGCCAGGTGGCGGCGCCGCAGCAGTTGCCGTCGTTCTTCCAGAGCAGGTAGCGCGTGCCGTCGGTGTCGGTGAAGGAGGCGGGGTCGATGGCGCCGCCGAGGTCTTGCGGGCAGATCAGCGGCTCCTTGGCGGGCGAGCGGAAACGGCCGTCGGGCGTGGCGCTGGTCGCCACGCCGATGCACTCGTAGCGCCCGCCGCTCATCTGCGCGGCGAAGTACATCACGTAACTTTTGCCATCCGCCGTGGTGGTGACTTCGGGCGCCCAGGTGTTATTCGGCTGCGACCAGGCGGGCAGCACGGGCAGCGCGTCGCGCAGCAGTTGCCAGTGGACCAGGTCGGTGGATTTCGCCGCCTGGATGTTGATGCTGCCGGCGTTGGTGGCGTAGGCGTAATATGTGTCGCCCACCTTGAGCGAGTCGGGGTCGGGGAAATCCTGGTTGATCACCGGGTTGCGGAACATGCCGGGGCCGAGCGTGGGGGTCGGCGCGACGGTCGGTTCCGGCGTGGCGGTGGGGGGCGCGGGCGTGGCCGTGGGGACGGCCACGGTGGGTGTGGGCGCGGACGGCGGGGGAGTAGGTGTCGCCCCGCCGCTGTCGCAGGCGGCCAGCAGCAGGAGCGAGCCGAGCAGCAGCCGCGCCGGCCACGCGGGCGCGGGGGCCACGGTGGCCCCGCGCCCGGCGCGTTGTGCGATCACCGCCCGCCCATGCCGGTCAGCGTCACGCCTTCAATGAAGTAACGCTGGAAGAGAACAAAGACGACGACC
>CBJNAR010000882.1:0-2446 GCA_966434075.1 uncultured bacterium | reverse complement strand
AAAGGACTATGGGAATGTGCTCCGGCCATCTTAACAAGCGCCGCAGCGATGAGTCTCGTCGTTTGGGCCGGCAGACCGAGACGCTGCGTTGCGCGCAGAATAACAGGGCGCCGGTGGCAGGCGAATGAGAAGACAATCACGCGGTCATTGTCGCGCGGAGCGTAGCGAAAAGCCGCATTTTTCGCTCTATTAGAAAGACATTCTTCGCCGCGCTCAGAGTGACGGATCGCCGGTGACAGCTTGATGAGGAGACACTGCTTTGAAACAAGGGGGTTTCACCTTTGTCCTGCATAGCCACCTGCCCTTCTACCGGCAGACGGGCCGCTGGCCGCACGGCGAGGAAGTGCTGCACGAGGCCATGGCCGAGACCTATATCCCGCTGCTCGACGCCCTGCTCGACCTGGCCGCCGAGGGCGTGCCCTACCGGCTGACGCTGGGCATCACGCCGGTGCTGGCCGAGCAACTGCGCGACCCGCTCATCGGCGAGCACTTCGACCGCTACATCGCCCACGAACTGGCCCTGGCCGACAGCGACCGCGAACGGGCCGAGAACCGCGGCGACAGTGCGGGCGCGGCCCTGGCCCGCTATTACGAAGGGTATTACACCCGCGCCGGGCGCGTGTTCAACGAGCGCCTGGGCCGCGATATTCTGGGCGCGGCGCGTCGTCTGCAAGACGCGGGCTATATCGAGATCCTCACCTCGGCGGCCACCCATGCCTATCTGCCGCTGCTGTCGCGCGATTCCAGTATCCACGCCCAGATCGCGGTGGGCAAGCAGACCTACGAGCGGCTCTACGGGCGCGCGCCGCAGGCCATCTGGCTGCCCGAATGCGCCTACCGCCCGGCCTACGTCACCCACAGCGAGAGTCGTGGCGGTTATGTCAAGCCGGGCATCGAGAGCTTCCTGGCCGCTGCGGGGATCGGCCTCTTCTTTTGCGAAACCCACGCCGTCACCGGGGGCGACCCGGCGGGCAAAGCCGGCGGCGGCGCCATCGGCTACGCGCCCATCCCCGACCGCCTGCTGGTGCCCATCCCCAACTACATCCCGCCCACCAACCGCACGACCTACCTGCCCTACCTGGTGGGCCGCAGCGACGTGGCCGTCATGGCGCGCAACGAGCGCACGGGGCAGCAGGTCTGGGCGGCCCAGATCGGCTATCCGGGCGACCCCTGGTACCGCGAGTTCCACCGCAAGGACCTGAACAGCGGCATGCAGTACTGGCGGATCACCGGCCACGAGGTGCCGCTGGGCCTGAAGGCGCCCTACGACCCGGCCCACGCCCAGCAGCGCGTGCGCGAGCACGCCCACCACTTCACCGGCCTGGTCGAGGACCTGCTGCGGCAGTACCACGACGATAGCGGCGCGCCGGGCCTCATCGTCTCGGCCTACGACACCGAGTTGTTCGGCCACTGGTGGCACGAGGGCGTGGACTGGCTCAAGGCCACCCTGCGCAACCTGGCGGCCAGCCCCGCCGTGGAACTGACGACGGCGAGCGCCTGGCTGGTGGCGCACCCGGCGGACGAGCGCCTGGCCCTGCCCGAAAGCTCGTGGGGCGAGATGGGCACCCACAACACCTGGATGAACCCGGCCACCGAGAGCATGTGGCAGCAGATCCACCGCGCCGAAGCGCGCATGGAGCGGCTCGTGGCCCAGCACCCGCAGGCCACGGGCGAACTGGCCGAGGTGTTGCAGCAGGCGGGCCGCGAGCTATTGCTGCTGCAAGGCAGCGACTGGGAGTTCCTGACCACGACCAGCCAGGCGCCGGAGTATTCCAACCAGCGCTTCATCGAGCACGTGGCCTGGTTCAACGACATGGCGATGACCGCCGAAATGGCCTCCGCCGATGAGCCGGTCGATATGATGGGCCTGGCCCGCTGCCGGGCCTACGCCATGCGCGACAACCTGTTCCCGGATCTCGACTACCACCTCTTCGCCGCCCGCGAGTAGCCCCGCCGAGGCGCAATTTATTGCGCCCGGCGCCATCTGTCCTGTTCAGTACTGCTTCCAGTACCCCTTGTCACTCTGAGCGCAGCGAAGAGTCTCGTCGCTGGGCTAACGAGACGAGATTCTTCGCTGCGCTCAGAATGACAACCAAAACTGGAAGCCATACTCAGGCGCCGTCGGAATGACAACCAAAACTGGAAGCCATACTCAGGCGCCGACGGCGGCCACCGCGGGCGCCGCCGTGTCCACTGTGACCTCGAAGAGGTGGAACGGCGGGCGGTCGGGGAAGCGGCGCCGCAAGAGGGGCAGCGCTACATTGTAGACCGGCGTGCCGTCGGCGGTTTGCCCGGCGGGGCTGCCGTTGTGGGCGTGGCCGTGGAACACGGCGGCCACCGGGTAGCGATGCAACGGCTCTTCCAGCCGGCTGGACCCCAGGAAGGCGAAAATCTCCTCCGGCTCGCCCTCCGCCGGTTTGTGGCCGTCAGCTCGCAGAGACTCGGT
>CBJNAR010000881.1:0-2446 GCA_966434075.1 uncultured bacterium | reverse complement strand
CCACGGTTTCGGCGGGCGCGCTGAGGTTGGGGCAATGGCCGGTGGCCTGCATCATGTACAAGGTGCTGCCGGGCAGGTGCCGGTGGACATATTCGCCTACCTCGCGCGGCGCGATGGCGTCTTCGACACATTGGAGGATCAGCGCGGGCACCGGCGACCGGGCCAGATCGCGCCGGTTGTCGGCGAAGAAGGTGGCCTCGGCGAAGCGGCGGGCCGTGACCGGGTCGGTCGAGCAGAAGCTTTGCTCCAGTTCGCCCGCCAGTTCCGGGTGGTCCGGGTTCTTCATGATCAGGGGCGCCAGGAAGTTGGCCCAGCCCAGGTAGTTCTTATCCATCAGGTCAAGCAGGCCCTCGATGTCGGCGCGCTCGAAGCCGCCCACGTACTCAGGCGGGTCGTTAATGTAGCGCGGCGAGGGGCCGATCATGATCAGCCGGGCGAAGCGGGCCGGGTCGCGGGTGGCTGCCAGCAAGCCGATCATGCTGCTCACCGAATGGCCGACGAAGATCACGTCGTGCAGATCCAGCGCCGCGCAGATGTCGAGCACATCCTGGGCGTAGCCGCCGAGATCGCCGTACCGCTCCGGGTCGTAGGCGGCACGCTGCGAGCGGCCCGACCCCACATAGTCGAAGAGGACGACCCGGTAGTCGTCCGCGAAGGCGGGCGCCACGAACCGCCACATATTCTGATCACAGCCGAAGCCATGGGCAAACATCATCGGCTGGGTGCCGTTGCCAAAGACGCGCACGTTGTTGCGCGTGAGGATGTCCTGTATCATGCCTTTGCTTTCCGGGCGCGGGGTGGCGCCGTCGTGTCCCCTGTCGATCTTAGCTGCCGCCGCGCGGATCCTCGGTCGCGGGCATGCCCATGGCGTGGTAGCCCTTGTCCACGTAGAGCATCGTGCCGGTGATACCGGCGGCCAGCGGGCTGCTGAGGAACGCGGCGGCGTTGCCTACCTCGGACGCAGCCATCGGCTCAGGCAGGGGGGCGTTGGCGGCCACGAACTCGACCATGCGGTCGATCATGCCGATGGCGCTGGCCGCCCGCGACGCCAGCGGCCCGGCGGAGATACAGTTGACGCGCACGCCGTAGCGCCGCCCCGCTTCGTAGGCCAGCACCCGTACGTCGCTCTCCAGCGCGGCCTTGGCCGACGACATGCCGCCGCCGTAGCCGGGGATGATGCGCTCGCCGGCCATGTAGCTGAGGCAGAGGAAGGTGCCGCCGGGCCGCATCAACGGCGCCATCTGGCGCACCATCGACACCAGCGAGTAGCTGCTGACGCTCACCGCCGACAAATAACCCTGGCGGCTGGTCTCGATCAGCGGCTTTTTCACTTCGGGCCCGTTCGCCAGCGAGTGGATGACGATGTCCAGCGGGTGCTCACCGAAGTCCTTCACCAACTGCTCGACCATGCCGGCGATCGAATAGTCGCCGAGATCCTGGTAGCGCTTGTTGTTCAGCACGTCGGGCGGTACCTCAGCCATGGTGTCGAACGCGGCGTCGAGCGGATAGATCTTCTCGAAGTCGAGCGTGCGCCCGTCGCTCAGCTTGCGCGACTCGTCGAGCGTGCCCCGGTCGAGCAGGCGGCGGAAGATGTTGAGCGCGGGCGGCCAGGTGCCCACGGTGATCGATGCCCCGGCCTCCGCCAGCGCCTTGGCAATCGCAAATCCGTAGCCCGCGTCGTCGGCCACCCCGGCGACCAGGGCGCGCTTCCCCGTTAAATCGATATTCAGCATGACTCCCCCTTCTCCTGGTGCGCTATCCTGCGCGTGGATCCCCGCACGGGGTCGCATCCCCGCGATCTGGTGCGGCGCCGGTCCGCGCCCGCCCATTGTTGGGATATTATACAGCAGGTGAGGCAATTATGATAACGCACGCGACATAAGTGCCGGTGCGCCCGGCCCGGAGGCTTAAGCCTCCGGCTACCGTTACCAAGGCCGCCTTCGCGGCCTGTCTTACCCCCACCAGCCCGCCGCAACGGGCTTTGTTAACGTAGCCCGCCTATACGCCTGCTGGAGGCCGATTTTTCCGCCCTGCGACGGATAGGCGGGGTGGGGGTTCGGTGCTATACTGGCGGGGAGCGCAACTACGCGCGGGAGAAGGGTTTCGCATGTATCGCATGAGCGAACAACACTATAACAGGGCTTTTCATTTGCTGGGATGGGCCGGCCCTGGTCGTACTGTGCCCATCCACTGCTTGACATAACATAGCAATCGTTATCAGACGAGAATCAGCGGCGGCTGTGGGCTTGTACAGGGTCCACGGCCGCTTTTTTGTTGCGCGTCCTGCCCCTGTACCCGCCTGCCCACCGGAACAGGGGGCTACCATGACGCTTATTGCGAGTTTGCAGAATACCCAGGTGAAGCAGATCCGCGCGCTGGCCCGGCGCGGCGAACGCGAACAGACGGGCCTGTTCTTCGTCGAGAGTTCACGCGCCGTGATCGAGGC
>CBJNAR010000880.1:0-2450 GCA_966434075.1 uncultured bacterium | reverse complement strand
CTACGCGCATCTCCTTGCGGTCGACCGCGCCCGTGGGCCGGGCGTGCTGGTGTGGCGAATAGACAGGCTCATCAATAGCTACGGGGAACAGCGAGCGGTCAGGATGGGCTGCTTACCTCCCTTCTGGTATGGCTATTGGGTTGGAGTGCCGGCCGCGAAAGTGGGTAGGACGACCCGGCGCGAGTCTGTAATCGTAAGCCCGCCCGGAGGAGTTGAATGATGCGAACATTGTAACCGATTACAATAAACTTGTCAATACCTTTAAGGATATTAATTTTGCCGATGCTTACCAGGCCGTAGGTTTCAGGCTCTTGCTGCCTATTCCACGCCGGGCAATCTCAAGTATATAAGGCTGAAATAAGGTTATTCGTGTATGAAACTGCGCGCAAGCTATTGTGTGTGCTTGACAATCCGTGCTATAATGGCTGCAATCGATTGCAGTATGTCGCTTGGCGCAGGGGGAGGACCGCTCATGGTCAAGATAAAAGATGTTGCCGCTGCCGCCGGGGTATCGACCGCCACCGTGTCGCGGGTGCTGTCGGACCACCCGCATGTGCGACCGGAGTTGCGCACTCGCGTCTTGAGCGCGGTTGCCGAGTTAGAGTATCGCCCGAATCTGGTTGCCCGCAGCCTGCGCGCGCAGAAAACGAATGCGATTGGCTTGATCTTGTCCGACATCGGCAACCCGTTCTTTGCGGGGATCAGCCGGGCCGTCGAAGATACGGCTTATGAACATGGCTTCAGCGTGCTGCTGTGCAACACCGACGAGAACCCGGAGCGCGAGGCCCTGTATCTCGACCTGATGCGTGCCGAGCAGGTCGCGGGCGTGATCCTGTCGCCGACGCAGCGCACGATGGCGCGGTTCGCGGAACTGAACGTGGCCTTTCCCGTAGTGCTGGTCGACCGTTCGCTGAAGAACGGGGATGCCGATGCCGTGTTGCTGGACAATGTGAACGCCGCCATGGAGCTTACCACCCATCTCCTGGAGCAGGGCTACCGGCGCATTGCCGCGCTCCTGGGTGATACCGGTACCACGGGGCGCGAGCGGCAGCGCGGCTACGAAGCGGCCCTGCGCGAGTACGGCCTGGCGCCCGTTTCCGCGCTGGTCCGCCATGTCCGCCCGCGCATCGAAACCGGGCGCGCCGTCACGCTGGAATTGCTCGATTTCGACCCGCCGTGCGATGCTATCCTGACCGGCAACAGTCTGCTGACGGCGGGGGCCTTGCAGGCGATCCGCGAACGGAACTTGGCCATTCCGCGGGACGTGGCCCTGGCCGGCTTTGACGAAACGATCTGGTCTTCCCTGGTCGAACCGGCGATTACCACGCTGGCGCAGCCCACGGCGGAGATCGGCAAGACGGCGACCGAGTTGCTGTTGCAGCGCATCGCCGCGCCGCAGCGGGCGCCGCGCAAGGTGATTTTGCAGGGAACCTTGCATGTGCGGGATTCGAGCGCCGCGCGGGTGCCCGCCAGCACTGGAGGATAGCCCGGCTTCCCCCGGTCGTTCTGTTCCCGGCGTTATCTGTCCAGCCCGGCGAGGCGTCCGCTTGTCATGGCGCGCACCGCCGCGCGGCCCAGCGCCTGGATGGCGGGGAGGAGGCCGGCAAAGCGCGCGTCGTGGGTGACGCCCTGCCGGTAGCGGGCATAGATCTGCTGGGCGATGACGGCGATCTTGAACAGGCCGTAGACGTAATAGAAGCCGATGTTGCCCACGTCGCGCCCGCTCGCCCCGGCATAGCGCTGCACCAGTTGGGCGCGACTCAGGTTGCCGGGCAGGGTGGTGGGACCGAAGCGCATGGCCTGCAACTCGGGCGGGTCATCGGCCTGCACCCAGTAGCCGAGCGTGGTGCCCAGGTCCATCAGCGGGTCGCCCAGGGTCGCCATCTCCCAGTCGAGCACGGCGCGGATGCGCGGCAGGTCGGCGGGGTCGAGCACCAGGTTGTCGTACTTGTAGTCGTTGTGCAGCAGGGCCGGGGGCGCCTCCGGCGGGATGTGGGCGGCCAGCCAAGCGGCAGCCTGCTCGATCTCCGGGATGTCGTCGGTGCGGGCGCGGGCGTAGCGCGCCGTCCAGCCCTGCACCTGCCGCTCCGCGTAACCCGCCGGGTGGCCCAGGTCGCCGAGGCCCGCGGCCTCGTAGTCCAGGGCATGGATGGCGGCAAGGTTGTCGATGGTCGCTTCGGCCAGGCGGCGCATGGTGGCCGGGGGCAGGGCCAGCCCGGCGGGCGGGCGGGCGCGCAGGATCACGCCGGGCACGCGCTCCATCAGGTAGAACGGCGCTCCCAGCACGGTCTCGTCGGCGCAATAGACCAGCGGGTGCGGCACCAGCGGATAGACCCGCGACACTCCGGCCAGCGTGTGGTATTCGCGGGCCATGTCGTGGGCCGAGCCTTTGCCCACGCCGAAGGGCGGGCGCCGCAACACGACCTCGCGCCCGCCGATGCGCAGTAGGT
>CBJNAR010000879.1:0-2457 GCA_966434075.1 uncultured bacterium | reverse complement strand
CTGGAGGATGGCAAGCCCAGGAAAGAGCGCACCCGCCTGCGCGGCAAGCAGAGCGATGCCATCGTCGCCGGCGATGTGGTCGAGGTGATCGGCGAAGCGCCAGGGATCGCGCCGACGGCGTTGCTGTTCACCCTGCCGGACAGCGTGCCCCTGCACCTGTCCCATCTCGAACAGGTGTTGCCGCCCCGCGAACAGCACCGCCAGGCCGTCGCGATCGACGCGGCAGTCAGCCCACACGGGGCCGAAATGATCAAACTCTATACCGCCGAGATGCGCCGGCTGGTAGACGAAATCACCGCCAGCCTGCGGGACAAAGACCTGGCCGGCAAGCTCTGGGGCTTCCTGGCCCAGGTGGGACTCGGATACCCAATCCTCTGCCCCGCCGACGTGGGCAACAGCCTGGACGATCATGGCCGGCCCCAGTACCAATTCTTATACCCGAAGAGCTGCGGCCGGTACGCAGGCGAGATCTTCATCGAGTTGCCACTGTTCCCGGCCAACGTGCGTTTACCCCACGAGACGGCCCTGCTCCAGCTCGTGCGCGAGGAGTTAAAGCAGGACCGCAATGTGATAATTTATCTGGCCCATACGGGCAATCCCCGCTTGGCAGAACGGCTCATACGCTTGCTGCGGGGAGTCAGTCCCGCCGTCTATCTTGACGTGCAAAAAGTGTCCGCGACCCGGCGCGATGCCTGGATCACGGAAAGAGTCCTCAAGCCCGGCGTGCGGGTCTTGTTGACCAACCCCGAAGCGGTAAAAACGGGGCTGAACAACCTCACGCCCCATTTCACCACCGCGATCTGGTTCGAGCCGACGCAAAGAACCGATACGTATAGACAAGCAGGTGCCCGCATCAGGCGCATCGGCTCCCATCCGACGACCCCCATTCGGGATTACCTGATCTCGTATGCCGGGACGGCGCAAGAGGCCGCAGTGAAACTTATCTTAGAGAAGGTCCGCGTGAGTGAACTCTTCGATGGGTTTGATTTAGACGCGGGCTTGGCCGCAGCGGGGGTGCAAGATGGGGAAATGGCCCTGGCGCTGGGCAATGCGACGACGAGCATTGGCCGGGCCTTATATCAACATCTGAAGGAGAATAGCGGGCTGCTTCGCGCAGCGGCTTTCACCAACGCCGTGCGGCTGGACGTAGCCACAGTGCCGGTGGAACCTGAACCTGCCGCTATTCAGCCTGTGCGATCCGTGATTGTGCCCATCAGAAAGGGGGATGCCACGCAGCTTTCGATGTTCTAACCCGCTGATACTGTGGGCGGTTGCCCGATAGGGTAGCCGCTCACAAACGTCGAGGCATCGCAAGGGGGTAGGGGCGTGCCTATGCTCTCTGCGATCCGTTGCTAACGGAGCTGGGAGCAACCGCCATAGCAACTACACGCACCAGCCGGCCTATGCACTGGCCCAGTGATCCGGTGATCACCCGCAGCTTTCGTGATCCGATGGGCGATTAGCCCCCACCAGCCTAGACTCTACATACGGGACCATCGGCAAAAACCACAGTGCCTTCATTGCTCACAAAAGCTTGTGAAAAACAAAAGGCCAGAGGGGGCCGCTTCCCTCTGGCCTACTGAGCGACAATATCACGCCGACTACAGCAAAGCGAGTATACCACAATACGTAGGAACCCGCAAAAAAGTGGTGGTGGGCGGATCGCGGATCGGCGGACCAAGCTAACCCCGTACACTTGGCCCAGGACGGGGCGCGAGTAGCTACATGGCTCTATTCTGCGTCTGCGTGGGCGTGGAGCAGTTCCGCGATCCGCGTGAGCAACACCTCGATATCAAACGGCTTGGCAAGTACGTTCGGGAACCGGCGAGCGGCGAAGGCCGGCAGCTCAGGGTGCGCGGTGAGAAACAGCACCGGGGTGGCCTGGAGTATGGGGTCCGCTTGCAGACGATCATAGACTTCCAGGCCATCGAGGCCCGGCAGTTCCAGGTCGAGCAGGATCAGATCGGCCTGAATCTCGTGTAAGACCTCCAAGGCCTGCGCGCCGTCGGTGACGGCCACCGGGTGGTAGCCGGGCACGGTAGTTAACACCTCTGTCAGCAGCGCAACAATCGACTCGGTATCGTCCACGATCAGAATGATCGCCGGAGCCGCTTCACTAGCCATCGCCACCCTCCTGAACAACCGGAGAGTCCGATGGACGCGGCTCGCCACAGGCGCACCGACCGGACCCGCAGCGCCGGCACAGTTCCCGGCGCACTCCGCGCCCCGACCGGGCTGACGGTATATGCGAGCCGTGTAAGCAAGAAATGGACCGATAAAGAACCGGCAGCCTTCCCCTGCGACTTTCCCAATCTATCCGGTTGGGATCATGCTGCCATAGCTTTGCCTAGAGAAAGGAGCGCCTGATCATGCCTACGTCCATACCGCAACGAGCGGGTAGGGGAACCCTTACAGCGGACATCCTGATACGAATCTTACAGGATCTGATCGACGCGT
>CBJNAR010000878.1:0-2471 GCA_966434075.1 uncultured bacterium | reverse complement strand
GGAGCCGCCTCAGCTATTGCCTGGTCCACGCCGAGGCCGGGCTGATCGATCCCGGCGCCGCCGAGCACGCGAACGCCCTGGCTCTGCTGCGGGCCAAGTATCCGCAGTACCGGGCGATGGACCTGGAGGCCCAGCCGGTGATCGTGCTGCGCGCGACCGCCGTCACCTCGTGGGCGGGGGGCGAAGCGGCGGACGATACGGCGCCGGACCCGGCGCTGGCGGCGCAGCGGGCCGCGCTCGATTTCCCGGCCCTGGCGCGCGGGCGGCGCTCGGTGCGCGTCTATGCGGAGACGCCGGTGCCCCGGCCCCTGGTCGAGCAGGTGCTGGAGGCCGGGCGCTGGGCGCCCTCGCCGCATGGACGCCTGCCCTGGCGCTTCGTCGTGCTGACCCAGCCGGAACCCAAGCGCGTGCTGGCCGAGGCCATGGGCGACGAGTGGCGGCGTAACCTGGCGATGGACGGCCAGTCCGCCGAGATCGTGGACATCCGCCTCAGCAAGTCGTACCAGCGCCTGCTGCGCGCCCCGGTGCTGATCATCCCCTGCCTCTACGAAGCCGACCTGGACCGCTACCCCGACCCGGCGCGCCAGGCCGCCGAGCGCACCATGGCCGTGCAGAGCCTGGGCGCCGCCGCGCAAACGATGTTGCTGGCGGCCTACAGCCTGGGCCTGGACGGCGGCTGGATGTGCGCGCCCCTCTTCTGCCCGGACGTGGTCCGTGACGCCCTCGGCATCGCCACCAACCTGCAACCGCAGGCCATCCTCACGCTCGGTTACGCGACGAGCACCCCGCGCCGCCGCCTGCGCCTGTCTCTCGATGAGTTGATTGTCCGATATGATTAGCCCATTACCTGGGCAGGGCGCCGTGGTATAATGATAGACAGCATAGCACCCAGCCGAGATAATCTTGCCTGTAGGGGCCGGTTTGAAACCGGCCCGTCGTTCGGTCGCGCTGTAGGGGCCGGTTGCTCGGCTCGATCTTGTTGTAGGGGCCGGTTTCAAACCGGCCCGGTGCCCGATCGCGTTGTAGGGGCCGGTTTGAAACCGGCCTTGCCTGCGTTAGCAGCACAGGAGTATTGCCCATGACCCCGCCCGTCGAAGCGCCCGCGCCGGAAACCGAGGTGCGCACCGTCATCTGCCCGCACGACTGCCCCGATACCTGCGCCATGACCGCCACCATCGAAAACGGCCGGGTGGTCAAGATGGGCGCCCGCGCCGATCACCCCATCACCAAAGGCTTCCTCTGCGTCAAAACGCAGTACTACCAGGAACGCCTCTATTCGCCGCTGCGCGTGCTTTATCCGCAGCGCAGGGTGGGGCCGAAGGGCAGCGGGCAGTTCGAGCGCATCTCCTGGGACGAGGCGATCGCCACCATCGCGGCGCGCTTTCAGGGTATCATCGACCGCTACGGCGCGGAGGCCATCCTGCCCTACAGCTACGCGGGGGCTATGGGCAAGCTGTCCTACGCCAGCATGGACCGCCGGTTCTTCGGCTATATGGGCGCCTCGCTGCTCGACCGCACTATCTGCTCGACCACCGGCGCCGAGGCGTACAAGGCCGTCATGGGCACGACCATGGGGACCGACCCCGAAGGCTTCCCTGCAGCCCGGCTGATCATCGCCTGGGGCACCAACCCGGTCTCGACCAACGTCCACCTGATGCCGTTCATCCACGAGGCGCGCAGCCGGGGCGCGCAGTTCGTGGTGGTGGACCCGCACCGCAGCAAGACCGCCGCGCAGGCCGACCTGCATATCCGCCTCAATCCCGGCACGGATGCTGCGCTGGTGCTGGCGATGATCCACGTCATGGTGCGCGAGAATCTGCACGACCCGGCCTTCCTGGCCGCGCACACCATCGGCTGGGAGGCGCTGGAGGCGCGCGCCCGCGAGTGGACGCCCGACCGCGCCGCGCCGATCACCGGCCTGAGCACCGAGCAGATCACCGAGTTCGCTCGCCTCTACGCGACCACGCAGCCCAGCGTCATCCGCCTGAGCTACGGCATGACGCGGCACACCAACGGCGGGCAGAACACCCGCGCCGTGGTGATGCTGCCTGCCGTGACCGGGGCGTGGGGCCGCGTAGGCGGCGGCGCGCTGCTCAGCACCAGCGGCACCTTTGGGCTGGATCTGGCGGCCCTGGAACGGCCCGACCTGCCGGCTCGCCACCCGCGCCGCCCGCGCACCATCAACATGATCCAACTGGCGGAGGCGCTCAACGACGTGACCGGCCCGCCGGTGATGGGCATACTGGTCTACAACTCGAACCCGGCTAACGTCGCGCCGAACCAGCGCCGGGTGCTGGCCGGGCTGGCCCGCGAAGACCTGTTCACCGTGGTCCACGAGCACCTGATGACCGACACGGCGCGCTACGCCGACATCCTGCTGCCGGCCACGACCACTTTCGAGCAGAGCGACCTGTTCACCGCCTACGGCCATCTCTATCTGCAACTGGGCCGCCCGGCCATCGCGCCGATGG
>CBJNAR010000877.1:0-2473 GCA_966434075.1 uncultured bacterium | reverse complement strand
CTTCCACCGGCAGGCCCAGCAAGTGCGCGGCGCTCGTGAGCAAAGCGTCCTGGACCACCCAGGTATGGCCCTGGTCGCTGGCCTCGCCCAGCACATGCTTGATCCCGGCCTCGATGCGCGGTGCGCCGTCCACCGGCAGGCCCACGCGCTGGGCCAGCTGGTCGGCCACGGCGAAGGTGACGCCGAAGACCTCTTCGATCAGGCGATAAGGCTGGGCGCGCACGACGGCCACCGCATCGTCGCCGTAACGCTTGACGATGCGTAGCGCCAGCGCGACGGGCAGGCCCTGGGTTTGCAGGAACTCCATCAGGTCTTTGAGCGCGGCTTGCTCGTGCCAGGCGGCGGCGATAGCCTGGGCGCGTGCCTTGCCCATGCCGGGGATGCGCAGGAGTTTTTCGGGACTGCGTTCGAGGACTTCGAGCGTGTCGAAGCCGAAGGTGTTAACGAGGTGTTCAGCCCACACCGGCCCCACGCCCTTGAGCAGGCCCGAGCCGAGGTATTTTTTGAGGCCGGGAATGGTGCCCGGCATGAGCGCCTGGTATTGCGCGACCTGGAACTGGCGGCCATATTGCGGGTGCTGCTTCCACGACCCGGCCAGGCGCAGCGTCTCGCCGGTGTGCACAGTCGGCATGGTGCCGGCGATGGTGACGGGGGCTTTCTGCCCGGTGACGTGCAGGCGGGCCACGGTCCAGCCGTTGGCCTCGTTCTGGAAGGTAATGCGCTCCAGCGTGCCCTCGATCGTCTCCAGGCCCAGCGCCTGGGGCGGCGGCGCGGTCTCGGCGCGCGCTACCGCCGCACGCCAGCGCACCCCGGCGGGCACGGCGGCTTCCGTGGCGGCCAGGGCGTTTGCGCCTATCGATTGGGGTTCACGTGTAGCCATGCGTCACTATCTACGATCCCGGCGCGGAGACGAGACTCTTCGCTGCGCTCCCTAGACAATTCCGCGAACAGGGGCGGCGCGCCCACGCCGCGCCGCCCCCACGCGCCTTAGAAGGGCAACCCGTCGGCGTCGTCCGCCGGGGCGACCACGGTCAGCGCCTCACGGCGGCTGTAGCCGTTGCCCGCCCCGTTGCCGTTGCCGTCCTGCTTGGAGTCCAGGATCAGCATCTCATGGGCGATGACTTCGGTCTTGTAGCGCTTCTGGCCGTCCTGCTCCCAGGTCCGAGTCTGCAGCCGGCCCTCGATGTAGACCTGGCGGCCCTTGGTCAGATACTGGTTGCAGGTCTCGGCCAGCTTGTCCCAGGTGACGATGGTGTGCCAGTCGGTCTCTTCCTGCGCCGTGCCGTCCGCCGACTTGGTCATGCGGTTGGTCGCCAGCGTGAAGGTCGTCACCGCCGCGCCCGACGCGGTATAGCGCATCTCCGGATCTTTGCCCAGGCGACCGATCAGGCTGACTTTGTTCAACGTCCTCGACATGTCTCTACCTCTCTCTTTCTAAGCTAATCACACAAAACGTGGCTCAACACTACTTCATAGATCTTGATATGTCTCAGGACCGCCAGAGGCGGCAACGGGCCTCATCCGGTGCGCGTGGGTCGCTCGTAACGAGGCGCCGGGGACTCCGCCGCGACCCGGCCCGGCCGCTCGGGAGCGGGGCGGTTCGGGGCAGCGGCGACAATCGGCGGGTTGGAACGGGGCGCCGCCGCGGGCCGGTTGGCGGCGGGCGGCACCACGGTCGGGCGTGACGGCGTGTTACGCGGCGCGTCGGCGGGCGGTACGACCCGCAACGGCGGATTCGTGCTCCGCGCGGCGGGCGCCGCTACGCGCTCATCGTCTTCGGGCGCGGCGGCCACCGGCAAGCGGCGCTCGGCCCGCCCGGCCAGTTTCTCCTGCACCTCACGCACCTTCTCGGCGATGATACGGTGGTGGTGTGCCGTCTCGTAGGCGTGGAGATAATCGGCCACTGTCAGCATGATCTTCATCATGTCGGCTTCGGGCAGGCGCATCGACAGCTTGGAGGCCGGATCGCCCTTCGGCTGTACTGCGCCGTTCGGCGTGCGCTGGCCCGGCCCATTGGCGATGGTGATGCGGTATGGATAGCGCGCGAACCGGCCATCCTGGCCGGGATCCCAATCGATGACCAGCGTGCGGCTCTCGACCGCGCCGTCCCGGTCGCTACCGCCGAACTTCTCGAACCGCCCGCGGTCGAGCACGTCCTTGAACTGGCGGCTGGTCACGAGGTGCGTGAGGAGCCGCACGTCGTCCACATCCAGCCAGGCGCTGGCGATGCCGGTCTGGCGGCCCGTGCTCTGGTCGTAGCCGGCCACCTCGATCTTCACCTTCTCGATGCGCAGGGCGTCATACACATTGAGGAAATTCTTGTTCGTCGCGTAGACGTAAATCTCGGGTGAGACTTTCGTGCCCCGTGGGTGCTCTTCCATATGCTGCTCCTTGCTTTTACGATCTCAGTCTGTCTTGACAGTTCTTTTCGCGCGGTGCCGCCCCAGCCTCACGCGGCGGAATCCAGGAACCC
>CBJNAR010000876.1:0-2474 GCA_966434075.1 uncultured bacterium | reverse complement strand
GCTGGGTGCGGGCCGCCCCCGGCGCGGCCCCGGAGCGGGGTCCGGCGACCGGGATGCGCGCGGGCTACGCGCGGAAGCATGATCTGTCGCCGCCGTTGAGCAGTCTGCCGCCGGCGCGGGGGCTGCGCCTGCCGCCCGCCGTGCCCACGGCGGCGCCGGCCGAGGCCCCGGATCTCGGGCTGCCCGTTATGCCCGGCCCTTCCCTGAGTTGGGACGGGATCAGCCGCGCGGCCTCCGGCTGCGACTGCTCGCCGCCCGATACCAACGGCGCAGTGGGCCGCACCGACTATGTGCAGGCGGTCAACTTTACCGTGCAGGTCTGGACCAAGACCGGCAGCGCGCGCACCGGCCCGGTGCCCATCGCCGCCCTCTGGGCGGGCTTCGGCAGCGGTTGCGAACCGACAGTCGGCCTCGATCCCATCGTGCTCTATGACGCCCAGGCCGACCGCTGGGTGCTCAGCGCGCTGGGCAACGACTTCAACGACCCGAACGACATCTGCATCGCCGTCTCGGCGACCGGCGACCCGACCGGCGCCTGGTATCGCTATGCGTTCAAGCTCAGCACCAACAACTACCCGGACTATCCCAAGCTGGCGATCTGGCCCGACGGCTATTATCTCGACGTGAATATGCAGGTGCCCGGCTCGACCCAGGTGATCGGCCAGCAGCCGTTTGTCTTCGACCGGGCGGCCATGCTGCAGGGCCGGGCCGCCGGCTTCCAGACCACGGCGGCCCCGCTGCCCCAGGTGATGCACATGCTGCCCGCCGACCTGGACGGCCCGATTCTGCCGCCCGCCGGGGCGCCAAATCCCTTTGTCGGCATCGCGCCGCCGGGCAGCCCGCCACAGCTCCAGCTTTACGGGTTCCACGTGGACTGGGCGCAGCCGGCGGAGTCCACGTTCAACCCCATCGCCACCTTGCCGGTCGATCCCTGGACCTACCTCGACGGCGCGCTGATCCCGCAGCCGCACAGCCCGAAGCTGCTGGCCGTCATGGGCGGCTTTCTGATGTCGCGGGTGGGCTATCGCAACTTCGGCGACCATGAGTCGCTGGTGCTGAACCACACCGTGGCCGCCGGGCGGTCCATCGCCGGGGTGCGCTGGTACGAGATCCGCAATCCCAGCAGCAGCCCGGTGCTCTATCAGCAGGGCACGTATGCGCCGGACTCGCTGGCGCGCTGGCTGGGCAGCGCGGCCATGGACGGCGCGGGCGATATCGCGCTGGGTTTCAGCACGTCCAGCACCAAGTTCGCCCCGGCGGTGCGCTACGCGGGGCGGCTTGCTGGCGATCCGCTCGGCACACTGGCGCAGGGCGAGGGCACGATCATCGCCGCCACGGGCGTGGAAACGGGCACCACGCGCTGGGGCCACTACAGCCGCCTCGCCATCGACCCGGTGGACGATTGCACCTTCTGGTACACCAACGAATATTTCGCCCATGACAGCTACGAGAACTGGAGCACGCGCATCGGCGCCTTCCGTTTCCCGGCGTGCAGCGGCCCGCCGCCCACGCCGGTCCCCTCGGCCACCCCGGCCCCCACGCCGACCCTGGCGCCGGGCCAGCGCTTCACCGATGTGCCGCCGGGCGCCCTGTTCTACACCGAGATCAACTGGTGCGCCGCCGCGGGTATCATCGCCGGCTACGACAACGGCGACGGCACGCTCAGTTTCCGGCCCACCGCCGCCGCCACCCGCGCCCAGGTGAGCAAGATGCTGGCGCTGGCGGCGGGGTGGCCGCTCGACACCCGAGGCGGGCCGCACTTCACCGACGTGCCACCGGGTAGCGTCTTCTACCCCTACATCGAGACGGCCTTTAACCGCGGCGTGTTGAGCGGCTACAGTGACGGCACCTTCCGCCCGGCGAATGAGGTCACGCGCGCGCAGTTCGCCAAGTTGCTGGTCGGCACGCGCGGCTGGCCGATCACGACCACCGGCGGCCCGCACTTCCTCGATGTGCCGCCCGCCAATCCGTTCTACGGCTACGTGGAAACGGCGTTCGCCCACGGCATCATCAGCGGGTATGCCGACAGCACGTTCCGCCCCACGGCGAGTATCACCCGCGGCCAGCTAGCCAAGATGATCTATCGGGCCTATAACCCCTGACGGGCGCCCCTGGAATCGGGATTGCGCACCGCAGAGCTTGATGTGTCCCGGTGGGACGCTGGGGGCATGAAAAATAGCTTGTCACTCTGAGCGCAGCGAAGAGTCTCGTCTTGGACCCCAACGCGACGAGATTCTTCGCTCCGCTCAGAATGACAAGCCCCCAGGGCGACCCGTCCTTCCCCCTTTCAGGACAGACACAGAGAACGCAGAGATCGGGATGGAGTGTGATCGAATGGCGGAGTGTAGCACAAGGGGCGTCGTTTCAGCCCTTAATTCAAAGATCTCTGCGTTCTCGGCGTCTCCGCGGTGATTGTGAATGGACTTCGGCGGGGGGCGTTGACAGGGATGCACCCGGATGGTAAACTCATGCCA
>CBJNAR010000875.1:0-2475 GCA_966434075.1 uncultured bacterium | reverse complement strand
GCCGAACAGCGAACTGGGCCGGGTGCTGGCCGCGCCGCTGCGCGAACTGACCGGAGCGCTCTGTGCCTTTTGCCAGAGCACGAACCGCCCCGGCGCCACCTTCTGCGCGAATTGCGGCCACGCCCTCATCGCCCCGCCCGCGGACCCGGCGACCCCCGCCGAGGGTATCGGCCAGCTACCCCCCGGCGCCTTCTTGCAGGATCGCTACCGCATTCTCGGACGCGTGGCCCAGGGCGGCATGGGCGCCGTCTATGAGGCGCTGGACGAGCAGCACGACGGCGCGCGCGTGGCCGTCAAGGAGATGACGCCCACCAGCGTCGCCCCCGAAGACCGCACCCAGGCGCTGAAGGACTTCATGCGCGAAGCGACCATTCTGGCGACGCTCGACCACCCCAACCTGCCGCACTTCTATGGCGTCTTCACCGAAGAGGGCAAATATTACCTGGTCATGGAGTTCATCGAGGGCCAGACGCTCGAACAGGTGGTCTCCGGCACCACGGCCTTCCTGCCCGAATCGCGCGTGCTCATCTGGGCGGCACAACTCTGCGACGTGCTGGCCTATCTGCACCGCCAGGACCCGCCGATCATCTACCGCGACACCAAGCCGGGCAACATCATCCTGCTCGACAGCGAGGATCACGTCAAGCTGATCGACTTCGGCATCGCGCGCTTCCATCGCCAGGGCCGCAGCACCGACACCGCCGCCTTCGGCACGGCGGGCTATGCCCCGCCCGAACAGTACGGCAACGGCCAGACCGACCAGCGCTCGGATGTCTACGCCCTGGCCGCTACACTGCACCACCTGCTCAGCGGCCACGACCCGGTGCAGAACCCCTTCCACTGGCGGCCCATTCGCTCGTACAACCCGCACGTCTCCCGCCAGGTGGACCAGGCGATCATGCGCGCGGTGGAACTCAAGCCCGAACTGCGCTACCCCGGCATCGACGAGTTCGCGCGGGCGCTGGGGCTGCGCCCGGTGCTGGTGCCCGCGGCGGAACCGGCCACGGCGGCGCTGCCGCGCGAAGCCGCCGCCAACCTGCCCGCGCCTTCTTCCATGCCGACCACGCCCGTCGGGCCCGGCGACCTGCCGCCTACCGAGGAAGCCGAGCGCCGCCCGGTGCGTCCGCGCCGCCGCCCGCCCCGCGAGGTGCCGGTGCCGGTGCCCGCCACACCGCCCGGCCTGGTGCCCGCGCCCGCCTTGGCCGGGACGACCGCCGTGGCGGCGGCCCCCGCCGAGGGTCCGCAGCTTTCTATTTCCGAGACGGTGCTCGACCTGGGCACCGCCGGGCGCAAGGCGCGCAAGGGCCGGATGGTAAACCTGGTCAACGCCGGGCAGGGCCAGTTGAAGGGCATCGTCCATGTCACCCAGCCCTGGCTGGCCGTCAGCCAGGTGCAGTTCCAGGGCAACGTGGGCGCGCTCTCGGTCGGCGCGAAGCGCGACGGCCTGCAACTGGGCCGTGCCGTGTTGCGGGTGCCCAACGTGTTCGCCTGGGCCTGGGCCAGCGGCGGGCGCATGGTGGGCCGCTGGGTGTTCCTGGCCCTCATCGCGCTGATGATCTGGGGCGGCACCCAGCTTGGGATGCGCCCCACCGACGCCCTCTTGAACGGCGTGGCCCTGCTCGTCGGGACGCTGGCCGCGGCCCAGGTCTGGCTGTGGTTGGTGGCACGCCACGTGCGGTGGTTTGTGCCGGCTCCGCGCATGAACGAGGGAGCGGTGATTATCGACAGTAACGGGGGCCAGCGGCGGCTGGAGGTCCGCGTTCTAGCGCGGCCCTCCTGGCTGCGGCGCGCGCTGGCCTGGTTCGTTTTGACGGTGTTGCTCATCGGCGAACTGGTGGCGGCCATCCTGGGCCTGTTGGCGTTGCTGAGCGGCACGTGAACCGTGGATCCCCGCGTGGCGACGGGTCGCGCGAGCGCCGCGCCGGCAGCGGGTAGGTTTCCGTGTTTGCAGCGCCGGTGCGGTCGGATATAATGAGGCAACCTGGTGAGGTGGTCCCTTCGACGGCGATCTTTGAGTGCGTATTAAGGAGGAGACGATGGCAATTCGGTGTCAGAACTGCGGGAACATGAACCCGGATGACTATGCCTTTTGTGACGAGTGCGGCGCACGCCTGACGGCGGATACGAGCAGCGCCGCCGCGGCCCCGATGGGCGGCGAGCCGGCCGCCACCCCGGTGGCCGCAACGGCGGGCGCGGGGACCATGACCGGCGGCACGGTGCGCTGCACCAACTGCGGTGCCGAGAATGTCGCGGGCGCGGCTTTCTGCGACGAATGCGGCGCGGCGCTGCCCCAGCCCACCGTCGAAGACACAACGGTCACGAGCCCGCCGCCCCCGGCCTACGGCGCCCCGGCGGCCCCCTACATGCCGGTGACCGACACAACTACGACCACGACCGAGGCGACGACCGGTGGGACCGGCGCGGCGGGCGATGCCGTGGGCGGCGCGGGCGGCGCGGTGGCCGGCGGCGTGATCG
>CBJNAR010000874.1:0-2479 GCA_966434075.1 uncultured bacterium | reverse complement strand
CCGCCCCGAGGCCCCCGGGGCCGCGCGAGGCCCGGCGCGGGGCGAGCGGCTGGCGTGGTGGGGGGTCCACCGGATGTGGGGCTGGCCGATCCTGGGGCTGGTGCTCTGGCTGCTGTACAAGTTCGTGGGCGAACTGGGCGCGGGCACGCTCGTCGGCTTCGTGGAGAAGACGGTCTTTGGAACCGTGATCAACCCGGCCCTCGACCGCCTCCTGATGCTGCTGGCGGTCCCGGCCCTGCTGCGCGAGGTCTTGCTGGGACCCTATGGGCTGGTCACCGTGGGTCTCAGCTATGGCCTTGGCATCGTGCTGCCGATCGTCACGACCTTCTTTCTGGCCTTTGGCGTGCTGGAGGACTCCGGCTACCTGCCCCGGCTGGCGGTACTGCTCAACCGCGCCTTCCAACGGATCGGCCTGAACGGGAAGGCGGTCCTGCCGATGGTCCTGGGGCTCGGCTGCGTGACGATGGCGACCCTGACCACGCGGATCTTGGGCAGCCGCAAGGAGCGGGTACTGGCAACGCTGCTGCTGGCGTTGAGCGTGCCCTGTTCGGCGCAACTCGGGGTGGTGCTGGCGATGGTCGGGTGGCTCAATCCGGGTGGCGTGGTCATCTGGGCGGGGGTGGTACTGAGCGTCCTGCTGTTGGTGGGCGGGCTAGCTGCGCGGCTCGTGCCGGGGGATAGCTCCGAGTTCGTCATGGAGTTGCCGCCGTTGCGGCTGCCACAACTCGACAACCTCGTGCTCAAGACGCTGGCCCGCATCGAGTGGTATCTCAAAGAGGTGATCCCGCTCTTCCTGGTCGCCGCCGGCGGGCTGTTCGTGCTGGCTAAAACGGGCGTACTCGATGGGATCGAAGCCGCGCTGCGACCCCTGGTGACGGGCTGGCTCGGGCTGCCGCCGGAGACAGCGCGCTTCTTCCTGGTCGGGTTCTTACGGCGCGACTATGGGGCCACAGGCCTGTTCGATATGGCGCGGCAGGGACTCCTGTCCCCGAACCAGATCCTGGTGAGCATGGTCGTGCTGACGCTCTTTGTGCCTTGCGTGGCCACCGTGCTGGTAATGCTGAAGGAGCATGGCCCCAAGACGGCGGGCACGATCGTCGCCTTCGTGTTTCCGTTCGCCTTCCTGGTTGGGGGCCTGGTCCGCATGCTGGTGGGAGGGTAGCAATCGATGGCGGTTTCATCGGCGGCCGGTGCGGCATCCATGCGTTGCGGGCTGTGCAGCTACGAGTTCGACCCCGCCCAACTGACCTGCCATGGCGCCTGCCCGCTGGGCGCGCACTGCCTGGTGGTCTGTTGCCCGCGCTGCGGATATTCCACGGTGAATCCGGCCCGATCCCCGCTGGCGCAGCGTCTGGTCGGTGCCTTGCGGCTCGGGACCAGGGCCGCGCGGGCCGGCGCCCGCGGGGCCGGCGTCGTGGTAGGGGACGGTGGCGCCGCCATCCGCTTGCTGGACCTGCAGCCGGGGCAGGCCGGGCATGTCGCCGACGTGGCAGAGGCAGAAGACACGCTGATCCAGTTGAGTCAGTACGGCCTGCTGCCCGGCACCCCGATTCGGCTAGCGCGCAAATACCCGGTGCCGATTATCCAGGTTGGTCAGACCGATCTGGCGCTGGACCGCACGCTGGCGGCGCGTATTTATGTCGATCTGTGACACAGATCGTTTGCGAACTGGGGGCGTTCAGGTTGGTCCCCGCGTCCACACCCACCTCGCGCCGGTCGACTAACTCGCCGCCCAGCCAGCCGGTCACCAGCGCGAGCAGCACCCCCACGAGCGCCGGCAGGAACGCCAGCGGGTCGGGCAGGAGCGGCCCCGGCACTGTAGCCAGATGTCTAGCGGCAGGCGGGGTGTGAGCGGATCGTTACTGCTACTATGTACTCCGCACCCCAGCGCGATGTGCCGGAGACCCCCCGCGCGACTAGCGAGGCCGCGTGCACCGCGCCGGAGCGGATTCGCCACCGCCTGCGCCACCTCCTCTCGCGTCGACCGCGCCCGCCGGGCCAGCCCCGGCCGCTCAGCGCGGGGAATCCCGGGGGCCGAGCAGGCCCAGGTCCCGCGCGCGGGCGACCGCCTGTGTCCGATTGGCGGCATCGAGCTTTTCAAAAATATTGCGCGCATGCCGCTTCACCGTATTGACCGCGATCACCAGTTCCGCCGCAATTTCCTGATTCGACGCGCCCCCCGCCATCAGGCGCAGCACGTCCAGTTCCCGCTCACTCAGCGCATCGTCGTTCCGCAGGCCCGGCGGTGGGGGGGCCGCCGGCCCCGGAGCGGCTTCCGGCGCGAACGCCCTTAGCACGCGCGCCAGGTAGGTCGCCTGCTCGGCTCGCACCGGGCGCAGGCTCTGCAACAGTTCCGCCAGCGCGGGCCCCCCCTCCACGAAGGTGCGCACAAAGCCCTCCGGCGCGGCCAGATCCACCGCGGCGCGCAGGGTCGTGCGGGCCGCTCCCTGCTGGCCCTGGTCCTGCGCGAGGCCCGCCC
>CBJNAR010000873.1:0-2484 GCA_966434075.1 uncultured bacterium | reverse complement strand
GCGGGCAGACCAGCAAGTTCATCAGCAACGCCTTCTTCCCCAACTGCCAGACGCCCTAAGCGCGAATCGGGCCGGTGGTCGCACCGGCCCCCTCCGACAGGCCGCCGGGGGCGAACCTCGGCGGCCTGTCCACTTTCGGGCGGGCCGTCCGCCCGGCAACCCGCTTGCCGGGGGGCGGACGATCTGCTATGATAGCGAGCACAGCAGTACTCCCGATCTACTCACTCGTCAATACCACTTACAGGAGGCACGCATGGGCCTGGCGAAGGTGCGAAGCTGTGCGATTCGCGGGCTGGACGGCAGCCTGGTCGAGGTCGAAGTCGATGTCAGCCACGGGCTGCCCGGCTTTTTTATTGTCGGCCTGCCCGATACCACGGTGCAGGAGTCGAAAGAACGGGTGCGCTCTGCCGTGCGCAACAGCGGCGGGGTGTTCCCGGCCAAGCGCGTGGTGGTCAGCCTGGCCCCGGCGGATGTCAAGAAGGAAAGCAGCGCCTATGACCTGCCGATTGCCGTGGGCGTGCTGGCGGCGACCGGGCAGGTGACGGCGGACCTGGATGACACCGTGTTGCTGGGCGAACTGGGCCTCGACGGCGTGCTGCGCCACACGACGGGCATCCTGCCCATGGTCGCCCTGGCCCGCGAACGAGAGATCCGCCAGGTCTATGTGCCGGAGGACGACGCCAACGAAGCCGCGCTGGTGGCGGGCATCACCGTCTACCCGGTGCGCACCCTGGCCCAGTTGGTAGCCCACCTGAACAGCGTAGGCGCGCACGGCAGCAACGGCATCGCCCCGGTGCCCTATCGCGACCACCTGTTCACGGTGGAGGACGCGGGCGCCGGGCACGTGGACTTGCAGGAGGTGAAGGGCCAGGAACATGTGAAGCGCGCCCTCGAAGTCGCCGCCGCCGGGTCGCACAACCTGCTGATGCAGGGGCCGCCCGGCTCGGGCAAGACCCTGCTGGCGCGCTGCCTGCCCTCGATCCTGCCCGCCATGACGCGCGACGAGGCGCTGGAAGTCACCAAGATCTACAGCGTGGCCGGGATGCTGCCCGCCGGGCAACCGCTGATCCGCACGCGGCCCTTCCGCGCCCCGCACCACACCGCGTCGCACGCGGCGCTGGTGGGCGGCGGGCGGCAGCCGCGCCCCGGCGAGATCAGCCTGTCGCACCGCGGCGTGCTGTTCCTCGACGAACTGCTGGAGTTCGACCAGCCGACGCTGGAGAACCTGCGCCAGCCGCTCGAAGACCGCGTCATCACCATCACCCGTGTCTCGGGCACGCTGACCTTCCCGGCCAGCCTGATCCTGATCGCCGCCTGCAACCCGTGCCCCTGCGGCTATTTCGGCGACAGCCAGAAGGCATGCGTCTGCTCGCCCAGCACCGTCACTCGCTACAAGAAACGGCTCTCCGGCCCGCTGCTCGACCGTATCGACATCCACGTCGAGGTGCCGCGCGTGGCCTACGAAAAGCTGGCGGGCACTACGCTCGGCGAATCGTCGGCGGCGGTGCGCCAGCGCGTCGAGGCGGCACGCGCCATCCAGCGCGCGCGCTTCGCGGGGCTGCCCATCCTGACCAACAGCGAGATGCGCCCGGCGGAGATCCGCCAGTTCTGCGTGCTCGACAGCGCGGGCCAGGCGCTGATCAAGGCGGCCATGCGCCAGCTCAACCTGAGCGCCCGCGGCTACCACCGCGTGCTGAAACTGGCCCGTACCATCGCCGATCTGGCGGGCGCCCAGGGCATCGGCGCCGTCCACCTGGCCGAGGCGTTGCAGTACCGGGCGCGCGAGGGGGTCTGAGGGCGAGCGCGCACTCGACATTCCGAAATCGGGCACCCGAATTGTATGAAATTGATCCTCGCCGGGGTCGATTTGTCAGTACTTTTGTCAGTACCCTTCCTGTAATATAGGACTAGCAGTGGATTTGCCCGCCGGGCGCGGCTGGGCAAATTGCGATTCCGGTTTCAGCCAAGGAGGAGGAGTAATGTTGAAACGAGTAGGCGGATCGCGTATCTTCCGGGCCGGGGTGGCCCTGGCCCTGTTACTGCTGGTGGCCCTCGTGGGCGCGCAGCTTAGCCACGCCCCCGCGGCGCCGGCCTGGGGCGGCGCGCGGCCGGCCGGCCTGGCCGGAGGCCCGGCAGCGCCCGGCGCCGCCGGAGATGTGGCCGAAGCGCCGGTGACTTTCGGCGACAACGGGTTCGTGTTCGGGCGCTCCGTCAAGAATGACGTATCGCCGCCGTTGCGCTCGATCAAGCCGGCCCCTGTGCAGCCCGCCACCACGATCCGCGAGATGCCCGAACCGGCCGGCGAAGACATGAGCAAAGCCGCACCCCTGGCGCCGGTGACGGACCCGGTGGTGCAGCGCGCCTTCGGGCCGGATGTACTCGCGCCACTGGCGATGCCCGCGCCGATCCAGAACTTCGACGGCGTGAACAACATCGACGGCGTCTACCCGCCGGACACCAACGGCGATGTCGGCCCCAACCACT
>CBJNAR010000872.1:0-2489 GCA_966434075.1 uncultured bacterium | reverse complement strand
CGATGGCGTCGTACTGGCCTTCGTGCAGTTTACGGAGGCGAGTATCGACGTTGCCGCGGATATCACGCACATCCAGGTCGGGCCGGGCGCCGCGCAACTGGCAGGCGCGGCGCAGGCTGCTGGTGCCCACCCGCGCGCCGGGCGGCAAATCGCGTAACCCCGCGCCGGAGGCTGAGACGAGCACATCACGGGGGTCGGCGCGGGGCAGGAACGCGGCGATGGTCATATCGGCGGCGAGTTCGGAGGGCAGGTCCTTGGCGCTGTGCACAGCCATTTGGATGCGGCCCGCGCGCAAGGCGGCCTCGATCTCGTCGACGAACAGGCCCTTGTCGCTGAAGGCGGTCAGGGGCCGGTCCAGCACCACATCGCCGCGCGTGGTAATGATTTCGAGGGCCACGGCCAGCCCCGGATGCCGGGCCAGCAGGGCGGCCCGCACTTGCTCGGCCTGCACCAGGGCCAGCTTGCTGCCGCGCGTGCCGATGGTCAGTTGCATAACGTTGTCCTGTTCCAGCCGCGGGCGGGGCGATCAGGCACCGGCCACCGGGGTGAGCGTGTATTGTTCCACGATATCGACCAGCACGGCGATGAATTCGGGCGTCGCGTTGGGTAGCTCCGTGCGCACCAGGGCCAGGCCGTGCTCGGCGGCGGCCTCTTGACACTCCACGTCAATGTCGTAGAGGATTTCGAGATGATCGCAGACGAAGCCGATGGGCGCGACGAGCACGCGGCGCTTGCCCTCGGCGGGCAGCCCGGCCAGCACGGTCAGGATATCCGGCCCCAGCCAGGGTTCGCCGGTCATGCCCGCGCTCTGGAAGGCGAAGCGCCACTCGGGATCGCCCAGCAACGCCGCGATGCCCGCCGCGCTCGCCCGCAGTTCGTCGGGATACGGGTCCTGCCACTCGCGGATGCGCTCCGGCAGACTGTGCGCGCTGAAAATGAGCGCCAGGTCGGAATCCGGCCCCGGCGGCAACTTGTTCAACGCGGCCCGCACGCGGCCGGCGATCAGGGTGCGCCAAGCGGGGTTGTCGTGCCAGCGCTCCACGAAGGTCACGTCCAGGGGCGCGGCGATATTCACCTGGGCCGCCTCGACCGCTTTGCGGTAGCCGCCGATGCTCATGCGCGAATAGTGCGGGGCCAGCGGGATCGCCAGCACCTCGCACACGCCATCCGCGGCCATCTGCGCCAGCACCGGGCCGATGTAGGGATGCCAGTGCTTCATGCCGATGTAGACCCGGTAGCGGCCCGGCGCGGCCTGGTCCAGGCGCGCCTGCAACCCGGCGGCGGTGGCGCGTGTTATGTCGAGCAACGGCGTGCGCCCGCCCACCCGGCGATAGCGCTCGCGCAGATCTTCGATCTTGTCCTCCGGCGGGCGCTTGCCGCCGCGGATATCCGTGTAATACGGCTCCACATCGTCGAGCGATTCGGGCGTGCCGTAGGCCATGAGCAACACGCCAATGGGCGCCTGAGTATCCATCGTCACCTCGCTGCCGCCACCGGCGCCGCTGCCGCGGCGCGCCGGGCGGCGCTATACGTATGCACAAACTCCACCAGCCGGGCCAGGTGGTCCACCGGCGTCTCCGGATGCACGCCGTGGCCCAGGTTGAAGATGTGGCCGGGCCGCCCGGCGGCGCGGTCGAGCACGTCGCGGGCCTGTTCCTCGATCACGGCGGGCGGGGCCAGCAGCACGCAGGGGTCGAGGTTGCCCTGTACCCCCCGATCCGGCCCCACCCGCTCCCAGGCCGCGTCCAGCGGGATGCGCCAATCGACGCCGATCACGTCGCCGCCCGCCGCCGCCATCTGGTCAAGCAGGGTCGCGCTGTTGGTGCCGAAGTGGATCACCGGCACGCCACCGCCAACTGCGCTCAGGATGCGCCGCGAATAGGGCAGCACGTAGCGCGCGTAGTCGCTGGGACTGAGGGCGCCCACCCAGCTATCGAACAGTTGCACCGCCTGTGCGCCTGCCACGATCTGGGCCTGGAGATAGGCGGCGACCATGTCGCTGAGCCGGGTCATCAGGTCGTGCCAGAGATCGGGTTCGCGGTACATGAAGCCCTTGACACGGACGAAGTCGCGCGAGGGCTTGCCTTCGACCAGGTAGGCGGCGAGCGTGAACGGCGCCCCGGCGAAGCCGATCAGCGGCGTGCCGCCCAGTTCCTCGCGCAACAAGCGGATCGTCTCCAGCACATAGGGCACATCTTGCTCGGGCTCGATAGGGCGCAGCGCGGCGATATCTGCCGCCGTGCGGAGCGGGTGGCGGATCACCGGCCCGACGTTCTCCACGATGTCGAGATCGACCCCAGTGGCGATAAGCGGGATCATGATGTCGGCGAAGAGGATGGCGGCGTCCACGCCGAGCCGGCGGATCGGTTGCAGCGTCACTTCGGCGCAGACCTCCGGGCGGCGGCAGATCTCCAGCAGCGAATAGCGCTCGCGGATCGCGCGATATTCGGGCAGGCTGCGCCCGGCCTGGCGCATGAACCAGACGGGCG
>CBJNAR010000871.1:0-2491 GCA_966434075.1 uncultured bacterium | reverse complement strand
CGGCAACCGGGGCGACGGTTGGAGTTTGAGGCGGACCTATGGCGGACAGCACACAACCCGAAATCGAAATCAACCTGCCGCGGCAGGCGCTGATCGTGCTGGCGGGAGCGTCCGGCAGCGGCAAATCGACCTTCGCGGCCCGGCACTTCACGCCCACGCAGGTCGTCTCGTCGGACCGCATGCGCGCGCTGATCAGCGACGACGAGTCGGATCAGAGCGTGTCCGGCCCCGCCTTCGAGCTACTGCACGACCTGGTGGGCAAGCGCCTGGCGGCGGGGCGGCTTACCGTGGTCGATACGACGGCGGCCCGCGCCCAGGCCCGGCGCGAACTGCTGCGCATCGGCCAGCGCTACAACGTGCCGGTGATCCTGATCGTCTTCCGTGCCAACCGGGATCTCTGCCTGCAGCGCGATGCCCTGCGCGCCCGGCAGGTGGGCAGCGCCGTCATCGACCGGCAGATCGCGCTGCTGGAGGAGAGCCTGCGCCGGGTAAACAGCGAGGGCTTCCACCGGGTCTACATGCTCGAACCCGACGAGGTGGACCGGGTGCGCTTCACCTATGAGCCCTTGCCCGGCGACCGGGGCGCGCTGACCGGCCCGTTCGATATCATCGGCGACATCCACGGCTGCGTGGACGAACTCCGCGAACTGCTCAGCCGCCTGGGCTATGCGCCCGATGCCGCGGGGGCCTGGCGCCACCCGCAGGGCCGCACCTTTGTCTCGCTGGGCGACCTGACCGACCGCGGGCCGGACAGTGTCGGCGTGCTGCGCATCCTGATCGCCTCAGTGGCGGCGGGCACGGCGCTCTATACGCCCGGCAACCACTGCAACAAGCTGATGCGCTACCTGCTGGGCCACCGGGTCAAAGTCGGCCACGGCCTGACCGAGACCATCGCCGGCATCGAGGCCCTGCCCCTGCCCGAACGCCAGAGCCTGATCCGCGCGACCACGCGCATGATTGCCGACGCACCGGCATACCTGGTACTCGACGGGCGGCGGTTGGTGGTAGCCCATGCCGGGATCAAGGAGTGGATGGTAGGTCAGATGTCGCGCCGCATCCGCGATTTCACGCTCTACGGCGATGTGACCGGCGAACTCGACGAGCGCGGCTTCCCCATCCGGCGCAACTGGGCCGCCGACTACCACGGCCCCTACGCCATCGTCTACGGACACACCGTCGTGCCGGAGCCGGTGTGGCTCAACAACACGCTGAACATCGACCAGGGCTGCGTGTTCGGCGGGCGGCTCACGGCCTTGCGCTGGCCGGAGCGCGAGATCGTGCAAGTGCCGGCGGCACGCGCCTATGCCCAGCAGGACACCCCCGACCTCGAAGGCGCCAGCGCCGCCTGATCGGGCGCCCGCAACGGCTGCTTCTACCCAAACCGGTTTTCACCTTACCGCGTATACCCATTAACGACATCTGCCCCGGCAGGCCGCCGGGCGCTGGGAATCATCATAGAATTTGGGGCGGGCCGGGAACTTTCGCGGGCCCTGATTTGTTCCTCGTTATAACTGCGGCTATTCCCCCGCCGGGCGGGCCGCGCCCGGCCCATTGCAACGCTGAGCCGCCACGCAGGTGACACGCGGTAGAGAGGTTGACGAACGATGAGTACACCACAAGCCACACCGGTCCGTCCGCAAAAGGGCTTCGGCGCCGGGGCCGGGGCGGCCCTGGCGATGATCGCCGTGATGGGCGTGCTGCGCTTCAGCTTCGGCGTGCCCAGCATCCCGGAGTTGCTGCAAGGCGCCTTTTTGCGCCTGGTCCCCGGCGATCTCTTCGAGTTCATGATCCACCTGCTCGGACCGGGGGCGAAGGTGTTGCTGCTCGTCTCGATCCTCGAAGGTATGGTGCTGGTGGGCGGCCTGCTCGGCTGGCTGTTCGTGCGCAACTGGCGGCCCGCCGCGCCGGGTGCCGGTACCCTCGCCCGTATGGCCGCCGAACGCAACTGGAGCGGTGTGCTCTACGGCCTGCTCATCGGCGTGGCCCTCGTCGTGATCTTCTTCCTGCTCTATGCGCTCGGCGTGTTTAACCCGCAGCCCAGCACGAGTGTGCTGCTGCCGGTCAGCATTTCGTTGATCCTCTACGGGCTGGTTTACGGCCTGTCGCTCATTTCGCTGTTGCCCTGGACGGCGCCTGGCGCCGCGTCTGCCCCTAAAGAGACACCCGCAGCCACGACCATTGCCGGGGCGGATCGGCGCGATTTTCTGCGCGTGGCCGGGGGCACCGCGCTGGCGCTCGTGGCGGGGGCCGGGCTGTGGGGCGTGCTGACCCGGTTGCTGGCCGAGCCGACGCAGGCCGAACTGGTCGCCGCCGCGTCGGGTGCCGTGCCTACCAGCACGGTCAATCCTACCGAGGCCGCCGACATCGCCACGGCCATCGTCGAGAGCGGCGGCGTGCCGCGCACACCCGCCGCACAGGCGGCCCCGCCCACCGACACCCCCGCCGCCGTGGCGCAGCAACCCGCCGCCACCGACACGCCTGCCGCGGTCGC
>CBJNAR010000870.1:0-2494 GCA_966434075.1 uncultured bacterium | reverse complement strand
CACGGCGTCGGCGGCTCCGCCCACTTCGTGCGCCATGGTCGTGACAGGGGCGATCACCTGCTCGAACTCGGCCATCGCGGCGGCGACCTCACTGGTGGCGCCGGCCTGCATGTTGATGCTGCCGGTGTGGCTCTCGGTGGCTGCGCCGATATGCAGGGCAATATCGCGCACCTGGTCGGCCTGCATCTGCATCTGCATCACCAACTGGCGCACCTCCTGGCTCAGGTCGGCCAGGGGCGCGGCCGGCTCGGCGGGCGGGGCATGACCGGGCAGCGCGGCGGGTCCCGCCGCGCGGGGGCGCCAGAAGCGCCCGCCGGCCAGCAGCAGGGCCAGCCCGCTGAGCAAGGCCGGCGTCCCAAGGAGAAGATCGGCGCGGGCCAGGAGGAGCACCAGGCCGGCCCCGGACAGCGCGCCGCCTCCCGTCAGGAGGCCGGGGCCGGCCGCCCCGCTGCGCAGATCGTGCAGCGCGGCCCGTTGCCGGCTGGTGATAGATGCCATAGCAGTCTCCTGCAAGCGGTGATGTAGCGTGATCGCGGTAGGCCGGGCCAGCACCGGCGTACCGTGTGTGGGAGCGGTATCAACATCCAGTCGAGTCTAGCGGCTTTGTAGTAGCTTGTCAATAGCCCACCGGGTCACGGATCACTTCCCCAAACGGCACTAAAATCAGGGGTGATGGGATCGCTCCCACAACAACCGCCGTGTGGCACCCCGGTCTGCGCGCGCCGGCTGGGCGGCTATACAACGGCGGATGATGCTGCTATAATGCGGGCACCGGCGCGCGCCGGCCCGGTAGGCCGTTTCGACCCGGCTCCCGGCACTCCCTGAATTGCCCTGCGACGGCCCGCAAAGGAGACCGCCATGACTCCGGCGCAGACAATGCCTGCCCCTCCGACCAACGACCAGCGCGAGATCTTCGGCTGGATGATGTACGACTGGGCCAACTCCGTGTTCAGCACCACCGTCTACACGGCGCTGCTCGGCCCCTACCTGACCGCCCTGGCCCAGAGCGCCGTGGGCGAGAACGGCGTGGTGCTCAGCCTGGGGCCGCTGGAGGTGACGGCGAAGTCGTTGTTTCCCTTCGCCATCTCGGTATCGGTCTTCTTGCAGGTCTTCCTGCTGCCCGTGCTCGGCGCCATCGCCGATTACACGCACCTGAAGAAGCGCCTGATGATGATCTTTTGCTACCTGGGGGTGGCGGCGACCTGTTTGCTCTTCTTCGTGACCGGCGGGCTCTACCTGCTCGGCGCGCTGTTGTTCCTGATCGCCAATATCGGCTTCGGCGGCTCCATCGTCATGTACAACGCCTACCTGGCCGACATCACGACCGAGGACCAGCGCGACAAGGTATCGAGCCGCGGTTTCGCCCTGGGCTACCTTGGCGGCGGGTTGCTGTTGCTGGCGAACCTGATCCTGGTGCTGGCCGGGGACCGGATCGGCATCGACCGCGGGATGGCGGTGCGCCTGTCGGTCTTATCGGCGGGCATCTGGTGGGGCGCCTTCGCAGTGTTGACCTTCCGGCGCCTGCGGGTCCGCGCCCCGGCCCACCCCCTGCCGCCCGGCGCCAGCGTGCTGACCGTCGGCTTCCGCGAACTGGGCAACACCTTCCGCGAACTGCTGCGCCTGCCGCATACGCTGCGCTACCTGCTGGGCTACCTGTTCTACAACGACGGCATCCAGACGGTGATCGGGCTGGCCTCGGTGTTCTTCGCCCAGGAACTGTTTGTCGCCCAGGGCAAAGAGGTGGACCAGTCGTTCCTCATTGGGTTGGTGCTGATGGTGCAATTTGTGGCCTTTGGGGGGGCGCTGCTGTTCGAGCGCGTCGCCGGCGCCATCGGGGCCAAGAACGCCATCCTGATCTCGCTGGTGATCTGGTCCGCCGTCGTGATCTACGCCTACGCCTTCTTCCACACCATCGCCGAAGCCTGGGGCATGGGCGTGGTGATCGCCCTGGTGCTGGGCGGGTCGCAGGCGCTCTCGCGCTCGCTCTTCTCGCGCATGATCCCGCGCAGCCGCGAGGCCGCCTTCTTCGGCATCTACGAGATCTCCGAGCGCGGCACCTCCTGGATCGGCCCGCTCATCTTCGGCATCGTCGTGCAGGCCACGAACTCGTACCGCCAGGCCATCCTCTCGGTGATCGTCCTGCTGGTGGTCGGCGCGATCATCCTGGCCCTCACCAACACACGCCAGGCCATCCTCGATTCGGGCAACACGCTGCCGGAGGAGGTGGCCCACCCTGTCCGCGAACCGGCCTGAGCACCCCGCCCGCCCCGTTACTGTACAGCCCGCCCGCTCGCTGCTATAATAGCGGGCGAGCCGGGCGGGAGTGCGGGCCGGTAGGGGGATCGACGGAGGATGGGGCCGATGCGCGAGTTGCCGCCCGCGGAGCGGCGGGCTGCGCCGGTGCGCTTGCGCTGGACGGAGTGGGCCTGGGTGGCGGGCTTGGCCGCCTGGGCGGTGGGACTGGCGCTGCTGGGCGCGGCGCTGGCGCAGCGGC
>CBJNAR010000869.1:0-2496 GCA_966434075.1 uncultured bacterium | reverse complement strand
AAACGGGCGTCCCCTCGATGCTCAACTGGCGCCGGGTGCGTACCATCGCCCAGAACATGAACCCCGAGCCGGCGCTCGACGCCGCCTGGCATGAGCGCTGGGCCGCCTACTACACCGATCTCGTCCGCCGCTGCGAACCGCTTATCGCCGAGGAGATGGGCCGCGCGCTGCCGCAGCCCGTGCAGAACATCATGGCCTTCAGCCGGTCCGAGTGGGTCGCGGCCAACATCGTCAACTTCGAGCAACTCTTCGCCCCGCTGGAGCGCCTGCACCAGGACAGCTCGAACACCCGCGACCTGGGCACCCTGCTCATGACCGACCTCAACCAGGTGGTGCTGTCGAGCGAGTTGGGCGTGCTGCTCGGCTACTTCGCCCGCCGCGTGCTCGGCCAGTATGATATGAGCCTGCTGGGGCGCGAACCCCTGGCCGCCGGGCGGCTCTACTTCGTCGAACCCAATATTGCCGGGGTGCAGCAGGAGCGCGGCCTCGACGCCGACGATTTCCGCCTCTGGATCGCCCTGCACGAAACGACCCACGCCTTCCAGTTCGAGGCCTACCCGTGGGTGCGCGAGTATTTCAACAGCGTGCTGGAAGAGTACTTCCAACTGATCACCGACGACCTGACGCTGCTGCGCAACGGCACCGGCGGCGTGTCGCAGTTCATCACGCGAGCGCGCACCAACCTGGCCGCCGGCGAGAGCTGGATCGAAGTGGTCATGAATCCCGAGCAGAAGCGATTGTTCCAGAAAATCCAGGCGCTGATGTCGGTGATCGAAGGCTACAGCAACTATATTATGAATGCAGTCGGGGCACGGCTCTTGCCTTCATACGAGTACATCAAGCAGCGCATCGAAGAGCGCGCGGCGCAGCGCGGCCCGGCCGAGCAACTGCTCATCCGCATCACCGGCCTGGCGCTGAAGATGGAGCAGTATCGCATGGGCGAGGCGTTCATTAATGCGGTGGCCGGCGAACGCGGCGTCAGTTTCGCCAATCTCGTCTGGGCGGGGCCGGAGTATCTGCCGACGCTGGACGAACTGCGCAACCACCGGGCCTGGATCGCGCGCGTGGAGCAGTTGCCGGCCCCGGCGGACTCCCCGCCGACCCGGTCGCTGAATACTGCCCCGTTGCCGGAGGACAGTTTGTAGTAGCCGCCCTTGCCGCCGCTACCGGCGCACTGCGCGGGGAGTCACAGGAGGGTACCGTCGTGGAGAAGTGGAGTGAGGACTGGCGTGAGATTCATCGCCGGATGCCGGATATTCACCAGGACGAATATACCATCGAAGGGCTGTCCCATCTGCTCGGTATTCCCCGTGATGTCATTACCCACGAGATCACCACGGGCCAACTGCACGCCAACCGGCTGGGCGGCCATACCATTTGCATCTCGCGCGAGGCGGTGCTGGACTGGCTCCAGCGGCGGGGCGCGGGAATCTAGCACCGGGTGAGTGCTGCGGAACCCCGGCGGCCCTCCGGCCCGGTCGATGTGCCCGCCCCGCTGGGCGCGCCGGTGCCGCTGGATGTGCCGCCCTACGGGCCGGAGATTCGCCCGCGCCGCCCGCGCCGCTGGCCGCACTGGATGGGCGGCATCATCGTCGGCTGGCTCACCGGCGTGGCGACTCTGCTGATCCTGGCCGCGCTCTCGGTGCACCTGGCGCCCCATCCCGGCCCCGTGACCGGCGACACCGATATCCGCCTGCAAATCAGCGCCAGCTACCTGAACGACGCGGTGCAGCGCCGGCTGGAACAGAACCCACCGGCGGTTGCCAATATCAAGACGGTCAAGCTCGACCTGGGCCTGACGCCCGACTCCAGCATGGTGCTGACGCCGACGTTCGACGTGGCCGGGCTCTTCCAGGTCTCGCCCAGCGCCACCAACCAGTTGACGGTGCGCGACGGCAAGGTGGCGATGGAGATGATCGGCCAGCCCCGCCTGGGCGACCTGCAGATCCCGCTCGATCTGCTGCCCTTCGACCTGACCGGCGAAGTTCATAAGGCCGTGGACGAGATCACCAATAACGTGTTGCTGGCCGAATTGAACGACATGCTCAAAGCCGGGTCCGGCGGGGATGCCTTCGACGTCATGGAAGTGCAGACGACCCCCGACTACCTGATAGTGAAACTCCAGCGCAAATAGGCGCCTAGCGACGAGAGTTCCATGCCCTACGACCACGCAGAGATCGCCCGCCAGATCGCGGCCAGCCGCGAGCAGGCCCTGGCCGCCCATGCCACGCGCACCGACGCCGCCCAGGACGCCGCCGAGATCTACCTGGCCACGCCCCACGCCGAGTGGGAAGACGCCGTGCACAACGTCCGCAGCAAGCGCCTGATGGGCGTGCCGCAGACGCCCCTGCACGAGTTCCCCGCCGCGGCGCCCGCCGGGCCCGACTACACGGTGGTGGCGACCGACTCGTCGTTCGTCCCGCCCGATAAGCACCGCGGCTCGTACTGCTACCTGATCAACGTGGGGCGGGTCATGGTCCACTACGGCGAGGAACC
>CBJNAR010000868.1:0-2497 GCA_966434075.1 uncultured bacterium | reverse complement strand
TGGCCTACCTTTACGGCCTGGTCACGCAGGACCCGGCGTATCGCTGGTAGCCGTCAGCCGTCAGCCGTCAGGGGTCAGACGGCCGGGAACTCCTGCTTGATCAAATGGTTTTGAACGTGCTAAAAGTCTTGCCGGTGTAGGGGCCGGTTTCAAACCGGCCCGCGCCTGTGACACTACCATCCTGTCATCTACCCTGCTTCTGCGCCGTGAACGGCGCGAAGGACAAACCTTACATCAATCGTCTTCGCGTCCTTCGTTCCTTCGCGGTGAACTTAGGAACGCCGGCGCACGATGGCGGCGGGCAAATAAAAAACCTCTCGTCCCAGGCGCAATGCGCGACAAGGGACGAGAGGCACAGGACCTCACGCGGTACCACCCATGTTGGCCGCCGCTCACCCGCAGGCGCGGCGAACCCACTTGAGACGCGCTAACGGGCGTACCCGGCCCGGCTCAGGGCGGATCTCCGGCGGCCTCGCGGCCCGCCTGGCGATCCGGCACGTTCACCGGTGCGGCTCCCAGGTGAGTTCAGCCTTACGGCCCGCCGGGGCGGACCCTCCAGATGCAGGGCTTCCACCATCCCCTGCTCGCTGTGGGTGGAACGGCTTACTGCTCCTGTTCACAGCCTGCTATATGTGCGACAGGCTCCCTGGATAGGAGCCTGGTCGGGTTTGTCTTGGTGGAGACGAGGGGGCTCGAACCCCTGACCCCGACACTGCCAGTGTCGTGCTCTCCCAGCTGAGCTACGTCCCCGTGACTGCTGCATTATAACAAACCTGTGCCGGAAATGCAAGCCGCCCAGCCCGGTTGTTGGCTCCGTCTTTCGGCGGATTCGCCGCCCACGGCGCGCTCTCGGTCGCGCGCGCCGCCTTCCGCCGTCGAGTCTCCCCCTTCCCGGCGCGGGAAGGGGGGCAAGGGGGGTTAGGTCAGCCGCGCCCGGCGACCAGGGTGGTCCCGGCCAGCAGATCGAGCGGGAACGTGGCCTGCGAGGCGAACACCTGGGTTTCGCCACCATGCAGGATCGTGACCCCACCCGCGCCCAGCACCCGGCAGTGCCCGGCAGCCGGGTCGATGATACAGGCGGTATGCTCGTCGATGCCGAGGACCGTGGTGGCGGGCGGCAGCATGGCGTACAATTCCTCGAAGCGTTCCAGGCCCATAAAGCAATGACTCGTATCGAGCCCGGCGCCGCCCTCGGCATTGTTCCAGTGGGGCATGATCGTGAGATCGAAATCCGAGAGCAACGCCAGCCCCGTCTCCCAACCGAGATCGGCCCCGCATTTGTAGATCTCATAGACCGGCAGCACCCGTGTGCCGATGGAGATGGCTGCCGCGCTGGCGAAAGCGAGCGTGGCCCCGGCTTCCCAGCGGGCGCGCATCATGCGCCAGGCCAGCGAGTCGCGCAAATGGCGGACGGCATAGGTGGGGCTGCCCGGCCCCGCGAAAATGTAATCGGCGCGCTCCAGAGGCGCGACCGTGGCTGGGTCGTTGGGGTCGTGAGCGCTGTCCTTGCGCCGGGCCGCCACGAGTTCGATCTGCGGCTTGAAGTTTTGCAGGCTCTTTTCGAGAAACTGCTGGATTTTGAGGTTCACGCCTTCGGCGTTGGGCTGGAACCCGGCAGGGGTTTCGAGAATCGCCACCTGCACGGGCACGGGCAGGCGCGATAACAGGTAATCGTGGATCTTGCGCCCCTGGGACGAGGTCTCGCCCGATCCAAACAACGCGATTAAGCCTTGGGCCATGGGGGATACTCCTGCTATATGGGGCGTGGCGCGAGGCCGCGCCCGCGTTCGGCGGTGGGGGGAGCGCCCAGCGCCGGCGCTACAATCCGGTGTGCGGCGCGGGCCGGGGCAGATTCCGGCGCATGATCCCGGCAAAATGCCACACTAGAATATACGTGCTACCACCGCGATGGGATTGCCCCGGCGGGCATGGACCGGGCACACCCCATGCTATAATAGGCCCCGCACCCGGTACTTACATCCTGCCAGGAGGAATCGATCTTGCACGACGAGACTGCCCACGCCGAACCTATGGTTGACGGCACGCTAACGACGACTACCACCGGCATCACAATGCACTACCGCGATTGGGGCGGCGCCGGGCGGCCCATCCTGCTGCTGCATGGCCTGGCTTCCTCGGCGCGCATCTGGGACCTGGTCGCCCCCCGGCTGACCGACTACGGGCACGTGGTGGCGCTGGACCAGCGCGGCCACGGCGGCAGCGCCAAGCCCGACGCCGGCTATGACTTCCCTACTATTGTAGCAGATACGCAAGGGGCCGTGGCTGCGTTAGGTTGGCGCGCCCCGGTGGTCATCGGCCATTCGTGGGGCGCGGGCGTGGCGCTGACCTATGCCGCGCATGAGCCTGCCTGTCCCGGCGTGGTGCTGGTGGACGGCGGGCTGATGGATATGCAGGCCCGGCCCGGCGCCACGTGGGAAGAGACCGCCCAACGGCTGGCCCCGCCTGACCTGTCACATCTGCGCCTGGACGACCTGGT
>CBJNAR010000867.1:0-2498 GCA_966434075.1 uncultured bacterium | reverse complement strand
GCGGAGGGCACGAGTTGCTGTACCAGCTCGCCCCAGCGCACTTCGAGCGCGCTGGACCCGCCGTAGTGGGTGCCCTTCTGCATCTGTGCGGTCACCGCCTCGACGATGGCCGGGTAGCCGTGGCCCAGCAGCAGCGAGCCGTGGCCCATCCAGTAGTCGATATATTCGCGGCCATCGACATCCCACTTGTGGCTGCCCGCCGCGTGGTCGATGTAAATGGGGCCGCTGATCGAATAGCGGTTATCGTGGGTGACGCCGCTGGGAAAAACCTGGCGCGCGCGGGCGTAGAGTTCCACGGAGCGCGGGCCGGCGGTCGGGCCGGCGCTGGCCGGTGGGCGATCAAGACTGACCATGGAGGGCCTCACTTCTGAGCGATAGTGCGCCGATCAGGAAGACGGCGGGGGATGCTTCCTCAAGGTGCGCAGTAGGACGAGCATAAATGTGGCGCCCGCCACGCCAACCACCACCAGGGCCGCGCCGAGGAACAGTTGCCCGCCCGACACCCCGTCGCCGCCGGTGGGGGTGGGCGCAGGCATCGGTGTGGCTTTGGGGGCCGCGAGCGGGGCGCGGGCGGGGGCGTCCAGGCCGGCGGGCTGGTGGATGCGCGCGGACGGGGTCGCGGGATCCGCCGCCTGTGCCGCCGGGCCGGCCGGCAGCAAGCAGAGCAGCAGCAGCACCCCGGCCAGGACCGCCCGGTGCCCCGTCATCGCCCGCGTTCCTCCGCGTCGCGCTGGAACGCCCGCAGCAAGGGTGGGATCTCGGGGCCGGGGCGCGCCTGCGACGGCTCAAACGTGGCCAGGAATTGCAGCGCTTCGTGGGCCACCTGCTCCGGCCCCAGGTGGTCCGTCGGCAGGTAGAGGTGGCAATAGGCGCGGGCGTGGGCCAGCCGGTGATGTTGATCATCGAGCATGCGCTGAGTCCAGGTGGGGCGGCGGCGGCGCCGGGCGGTTTCCAGGCGCAGGTCCAGGTAGATCAGCACATCGGGATTATGCCGCAGCCACATATAGGGCACATACGAATGTTCTTGCGACACGCTGCGCGCGCGGACTCCCGCCGCGCGAAGCCGCGCCACCAGACTCGATTTGCCCGCCGCGCACGGCCCGACGACGATCACGTCATAATCCACGGCGGGCCGGGGAGGGTTGCCTGCGCTCATACCTATCGCTCGCTCTCCTGGGGCGGGGCCCCGGCGGCCCCGTAAGCCCATGTTACCGAATGGCCTGCGCATTGTCAAGGCGCCGGGTTTCGTGCTAGAATGGGCTGCGCACAGGAATGGAGGCCTGCCCGATCATGGATCCCTTTGCCGCCAATCAAAGCCCCGTCGCCAGCGATACCATGCTCATTGAGGAGTATCCCGAGCCGGTGGCGCGGGCCTGGCAGCGCGTGCTCATCGCCTCTCCGCTGCCGTCTTTCCACCACCGGCAACTGCTGGTTGCGGCGGAGACGCTGGCTTACTACCTAGGCGCGGTCGCGATCTCGGCCTACGAGCAGTACCAGGCCGAGGGCGGCACCCCCGATCCGGCGCTCAACCGCAGCCTGCGCAACCTGCGCCGCCCCACCTTCGGCCAGTGGGTGGGCTGGGTGCGCGCCGCGCTGACCGCCGTGCCCGCCGAAGACGCGCTCCTGCCCGGCCTGGCCGCCGCCTACGAGGCTCAGGACAACGGGATGCTGCTGCTAGGGTACGAAGGACTGCGCCAGATGATGGTCGTGCAGTTGGGCTACACCGGCGAGTACGGTGTGCGCGAGTCGGCGAGTCCCCGGCTGCTGCTCGAACTGATCAACCAGTACCAGTTGCGGCGCGCCAATCACCCGCTGCCGCCCGATTCCGGCTTCGACGAGATGGGCGCGGTGGCCGTCATGGCACCGGGGCTGCGCGCCGCCCTGAGCGGGCTCGACCTGCTGGCCGCCTACCCGCTGCTCGGCCTGGTGCGCACCCCCGGCGGGACGGTGGAAGTATTGCGGCTGCAGGGGCTGAGTCCCGCGCGCAGTTCCGTGGAGTTGGACCCCGATGCCGAGGCGCCGGGCACGCTGCTCCTCGCCAACCCCGACGAACTGCCCATGCTGGTGCTCGACCCCTGGCTGATCTACGCCGAATGCCCGGAGTGCGGCCAGGTGCAGGTGGCCGCCTTCCAGCGCCGGGAGGGCGAGACGCTGCATTATCGCGGCCTCGAATGCGAGCACACCTGGGGCCAGAGCAGCGAGCTCCGGCTGGTCGAGGCCGAGGTGGGCGACATGGCGGGCGAACCGGGCGAGACCGGCTGGGCGCCCGATGTCGCCGGGTTGCCGGTCGAGCAGGTGACGGACGCGCAGGCGGCCCTGTTCGCCGCGCTGGAAGCCGAGTCCGCCGCGCTCACTGCCGAGCGCCGGGCGCGCCGGGCTGCGGCGGAAGCCGCTCCGGCGTCCACCGAGGACGAGATCCCGGTCAGCACCGACCCCCAGGATGTCTACATGGACCTGCTGGAACAGCGTGCCGCTGGTGGGTTGACGCTGGACCAGTT
>CBJNAR010000866.1:0-2498 GCA_966434075.1 uncultured bacterium | reverse complement strand
AAGTAACTCTGGCGGGCGCCGGGCAATAGTACCGCTATGTGGACCGATATATCCGCGCAGGCGACCGAGGCTTCGTTGCTGAACCACCGGCTCCTCCCCGCATGCAACTTCTCCAAAGCGAAAGAACCGGCATTGAATACAGAATTGCCTGATAGCGCCGCCTGCCCGCCATACTGGTTCGACTCCGCCTGGTGGGAGGACGAGATCGACCGGGCCATCGCGACGCCCGACCCGGCGCTCGCCAATCTGCGCATCACCGTGGCCCATTATCAGCTTTCGCTGGCCTTGCGGGCGACCCTCGCGCCCGCCGCCGGGGCCAACTTCCACACGTGGGCCACCTGGGGATCGAAGAAGGCGGGCACGACGATCCGGCAAGAAGACGTGCCCCATCTGCCCGCGCTGGCCCGCTGGGCTGGGGCGGGGGTGGGGTTGCTGGGGCTGGCGGCGCTAGGGCCACGCGCGCGGGCCGCTGCACCGCTCGCCGCTCTGCTCGGCAGTTGGGGCGCGGCGGCGCTGACCCGGCGGGAACTCGCCCAGGCCAGCCGGATGATCCTGCGCGGCAACATCATCGTGCTCGATGAGATCGGTCGCCAGACCGCCCGCTTCGTCGGCACGTTCCACGCGCAGCCCGCGCCCGATAGGGATCGGCTGGCCGGCTTTCTGGCCGGGCTACGGCCCGGCTCCACTGCAACCGGCGGACAGGATCTGCTGGTGCGCGCCTTCACTCACTACTACCGCAGCCGCTACACCGGCGACCCGGCAGCGGCGCGCGAGCATCTGCTGCTCGGCAACCTGTACGCCATCCTGCACGAGCACATCCGCTTGCAGCCCTACATCGCGGGCGCGATGCCGCGCCCGGCGCGGCGGCTGATCACCCGGCGCCTGTTGCACTTCGCCGTCGGGCGGCAGACCATGAGCGCCGCCGCCGATGTAACCGCCTGGGCCGGCGGAGGACCGCTGCCGCTGCCGGCGAACGCCGAACTGCGCCGCTTCCTGGCCGGGCCGGGCGGGTGGGACCGCACGCTGGACGGCGTACGCGGCAGCGGCGCGACCAACTGGGCCGATATCCGCGACCGGATGAACTTTATCTGCGCGCTCTTCCGCACAGGCAACGACGACCCGGACCTGTTCACCGCGCCCTACACCGCCGCGCAGTGCGCCGCCATCGCCGCCGGGCGCATCCCAGGCGGCGCACTCTGACTCCGCTCGATCCTACCGCAAGAACGCTTCGCGCTGCCCGCCGTCGACCGTGATGATCTGGCCGGTGCTTTGCTTGAGCCGGTCGCTCAGCAACAGGAAGAACGCCTCGGCCTGGTCCGCCGGGGTGATCGACCGCTTCAGCAGGGTGCGGTTGGCATAGAACTGGGCCAGCTTGTCGCGCAGCGCCTCCGTCGACTCGTCTTCGCTGTAGGCGATCTTATACTTCGCCAGCGAGGCGATCACCCGGTCGCGCGGGAACATGGCGCTGCCCTGCACCACCGTGGCCGGGGCGACCCCGTTCACGCGCACCAGCGGCGCCAGCTCGATCGCCAGTTCGCGCACCAGGTGGTTGGCGGCGGCCTTGCTGGTGTCATAGGCCAGGCTGCCTTCCTTCGCCACCACGGCGTTGGCCGAGGTGGTCAGCACCAGATTGCCCGGCAGGCCCTGCATCTGCCAGATTTCCGCCGTCTCGTCGGCCACCAGGTACAGCCCGGTCACGTTCACGGCAAAGGTCAGCGCCCACTGGCTGTCGCGGATGTGGCCCGTCGTGTCGGGCGGGACGAAGATCCCGGCGGTCACGGCCACGGAATCGAGACCGCCGTAGGCCAGCATAATCTGATCCAGCATGGCGCTCACGCTATCGCGCAGGGTGATGTCGGCGGCCAGCCCGATGGCCGGGCCGCAGTTCGAGATGCCGCTGCCCGCCACGCCGATGCCCAGGCCGTACTTGTCGGTGATGGCCTTCGCGGTGGCCGCCGCGCCCGCGTCGTCCTTGTCCACGCAGACGATGTGCGCGCCTTCCAGCGCCAGCCGCAGCGCCGTGGCTCGCCCGATGCCGCTGCCCGCGCCGACCACGGCGATGATCTGGCGGGCCAGTTCCTTCTCCGGCGGCATGCGCTTGAGCTTGGCCTCCTCCAGCAGCCAGTATTCGATGTCGAAGGCTTCCTGCAAGGGCAGGGCGGTGTACTCGTCGATGGCCTCGGCGCCGCGCATGACCTCGACGGCGCAGTTGTAGAACTCGGCGGTGACGCGCGACTCGCTCTTGTCCTTGCCCCAGGCGATCATGCCCAGGCCGGGGATCAGGATGACGGTGGGGTTGGTGTCGCGCATGGCGGGCGAGTCGGGATGCTTGTGCTGCTCGTAGTAGCGGGCGTAGTCCCGGCGGTATTGTTCCAGCCCGGCGCGTAGCTTTTGCTTCAGCGCCGCCATATCCTCGTTTTGCGGATCCCAGTTGACATAAAGCGGCTTGATCTTGGTGCGCAGGAAGTGGTCGGGGCAGGAGGTGCCGAGTTCGGCCA
>CBJNAR010000865.1:0-2500 GCA_966434075.1 uncultured bacterium | reverse complement strand
CATGCGCGCCGCCCGCGCCGTCTGCGCCGGGCGCCCCCATCCCGCGCATGGCCCGGTTGCCGCCGGCCCGATCTCGGATCGCGCGCCTGCCCGCCGATCCATGCTTGCCGGAATCTCGTCCCTGCCCCACGGCCGCATCCTGCCCCTGCATCGTCGCCCTGGCCGCCGCCGCCCGATTGCCCGGCGTTCGCTGGTCATGCCGCCCTGGTATGCGGAGTTGGGATCTGCTGTTCCACAGCCCCCCGCCCGCTGCCGCCGGCTAGACAAGGAGGGACTCCTATGCCAGGTCGTTCGTTGACTCCCCTTGAAGTACCGGGTGCTGCTGCCTCGGAGCTATTGCCACGCCAGGACTCGCTGGCCGATGAACTGCGCTTCCTCTTGCACTCCGCCGTGTTCACCCTATCCGACGGCTATGTGCCGCCGTGGCGGTACCAGATCGACGGGAACCGCGCCGATTTGTATGTCGATTTCGAGCGCACCTGGCAGGGCACCGACCCGGCGGGGCGAGAAATGACGGTGGCGTGCGGAGCGGCGCTCAGCTATCTGGATGCCGTGGCGCTGCGCCGCGGGCGCGCCGTCGCCATCGCGCCCTACCCCGATCCCGCCACGCCCGACCTGGTGGCGCGGGTGCGGCTGGAACCGGGCGCGGCAGCCGGGCGGCCCCGGCCCGCGGGGCGCGAACGCCTGGTGTGGGACACCGCCCCCGCGCCGCCGGTTGCCGTGGTGCGCGACGCGCTCGAAGCGGCAGTGGCGGGCACGAACGTCTGGCTGCACCTGGAGCAGGACCCGGACCAGTGCGCCACCGTGGCGGGGTTGATCGCCGAAAGCGATGCCCAGCACCTGCGGGACCCGTTGCGGCGGCGGGCGGAGACTGCTCACCAGGGGCCGAATCGCTGGCGGTTACCGCCGCAGCCCCCGGCGGGGCGGCTCGAACCGTTTGTGATCCACCCGGCCGCCGGCCGCCGGGCAGCGGCGGCGCGGCTAGAGCCGGGCGCGACGGGCCGCCCCGTGTTCGCCGTGCTGAGCACCGCGGGGGATAGCCGGCATGAATGGCTGCAGGCCGGGCAAGCGCTGGGGCGGCTGTTGATGCAGGCACGGCGCGACCGGATCGTGCCCGCTTTCCGCAACCAGTTGATCCGCATTCCCGTGCTGCGCGCACGTCTGCAGGAACTCATCGGGCGCGATGGTTTTCCGCAGGTGTTGCTCGGGCTGGTATCCGCTGCCCGGCATCCGGGCGGGAGCTGGTAGGCCGTAGCGCAGCCGGTCCACGCATGAGGGCGCCCCGCCGGCAACCACCGGCGGGGCGCTATTGCTTACGTCGGGATCAGTAACACCGGGCAGACTCCGCCCTGGACCACCTGGATCGAGACGCTGCCGTACACGAAGCGTTCGAGGCCCGCGCGCCGGTGGGTAACCATGACGATCAGGTCGGCGCCGGCCTGCGCGGCGCATTGCCGGATCGTCGCCGCCCGGCGGCCGGTGGCGATGCGCGTCTGGACCTTGAGTCCGGCGCTCACCACGCGCTGCGCCACCCGCGTCATGTAGTCTTCATACCCCCGGTCGGTGGACGGCACGGTCTCGACCGCCCACGAGAGTTCGGAGGGTACGTTGGTGGGCGCCTGCGCGACGGTGACCAGGGCGAGCGCCGCGTTCGTCGGCGTGGCCAGCAGTTGCGCCTGGCGGATAGCGACCTCAGCGGCAGGGGAGCCGTCGAGCGGCACCAGGATCGTGCGGTAGGGTCCCGCGGGGGTCGGAACGTCGGGCGGGGGCCGGTGGCCCAGGACCAGGATCGGCTTGGGCACGGCGTGCAGCACGGCTTCCGCCACGCTGCCGAAGATGACACGCTCCAGGCCCCGGCGCCCGTGCGTGCGCATGGCGATGCCCACGACGCCGTCCCCGCCGGATGCCATCGCCGTAATCACGGTCGCCGGGTCGCCTTCGCGGATCGCCGTCTCGACCGGCACCTGCTCGGCGGCGAGGTGCGCGGCTATCCGCTCCAGGTAGGCGCCGGCCTCGGCGCGCCGCGTTTCCCAGACCGGATAGGGATCGGAGTCGGTGTCCGAGACGATGCCGGTCAGGGGATCGTCCACGCGCGGCGCCCGGACCACCTGCAGCAGGAGCAGGGCGGCGTCAATGGTTTGGGCCCAGACCCGCGCATACGGCACCATGGCTTCGGCTGCCGGCGAGCCGTCGAGTGGAACCAGAATCTGTTTCATCGGGTCTGCCCTCCTCAAGGGCCCTGGCCCGCCACCGGCACGGCCGGTAGACGGGGGCCGCACCCGCGGACGGCGCCGCGGTTGCGATCATGGCCCGGCTACACGGTTCCCGCCGCCCTGGCTGCCGTGAGGGTGGAGTGATCGGCGGCGTGGATTCATCCGTACCTTCACTTTATCAGATTGCGGTCAAAAAACGGGTGGTGGACGGTAAACAGTTCATGACAATCGCGGCGCCCGGAGGCCGGCGCCACCGGCCGAGGACCAGGCAGGAGGAGGGGTGGTGC
>CBJNAR010000864.1:0-2514 GCA_966434075.1 uncultured bacterium | reverse complement strand
CCGGGGCGCAGCGCGGCGGCATCGGGCAGGGTGGCCGGATTGGCGGGCGCCCCAATCTGCCCGCCGCTGCCCAGGCGCACGCGGATGCCCTCCGGCGTCTGGCCCAGAACCAGGCCGCGCGGCCAGGAATAGACGATCTCGTCGTTGCGCACGGCCACCAGGTCGCCGGTGCGCGGCCGCACGCCGCGCACCACGAACGCCGCGCTGGGCAGGATACTCCACTCCTCGCCGCTGCCCGTAACCACGGCGGCGGCGTAGACCTGTTCCTGGCGCACCACCCCCAGGGTAATGCCGCCCGGCGCGCGCTGTTCTGCCATAAGTCCCCCGCTAATTACTTGCCATAGCACTTGTCACTCTGAGCGCAGCGAAGAGTCTCGTGGTTCGCGCTACAAGACGGAGATTCTTCGCTACGTTCAGAATGACAAGGGTTTCTTGGGTTTGTCACTCTGAGTGCAGCGAAGAGTCTCGGCTTTGGGGCTACAAGACGGAGATTCTTCGCTCCGCTCAGAATGACAGTTAGTAGTTGGCCGCGGTACTTGTCACTCTGAGCGCAGCGAAGAGTCTCGTCTCGGTTGCCGATAAGATGGAGATTCTTCGCTACGCTCAGAATGACAACGGGATGGCGGCTAGGGGTGCAGCTTGTTGAAGACCTGCACCCGGCCGTTCTCGCTGTCCATGACATAGATGCGGCCGTCCGGCCCGGCGGCGATGCCCACCGGGACGCTGAACTGGCCGGGGTCAGGGCCCGCCGTGCCGCTCTTGGTGACGCGGCCGGTGGCCGGATCGAGCACATCCACGGTGTTGCGGTCGGGGTCGGTCAGGTAGAGCAGCCCGCCGCTGAAGGCCAGGTTGGCCGCGCCGCGCCCGCCCCCGATCTGCACCGGCCAGATGCGCGTGATGGCGCCGCTGGTCGGGTCGACCTTGACCACGCGCTGCCCGAGGTCGGCCACATAGATGGTGCCGTCCGGCCCGACCGCCACATCCACCGGCTGATTGAACCGCGCGTTGGCGTCGCTGCCGCCGGTGTATTCGGCTTTCGATTCGCCCGCGGGCGTGTATTTGAGGATGCGATTGGTGCAGGTGTCGGCCACGTAGACCATGCCGTCGGGGGCCACGGTGAAGCCGGCGGGGCTGCACCAGCCGCCCTTGCCCACGGTGCCCAGCAACTGGCCGTCGGGCGTGAACACCTGGATGCGCGACAGGTTGGAGTCCAGCACATAGACGCGCCCGTCGGGGCCGACCTCGATATCCTCCGGCGCCACAAAGTCGCCGGGGTCCTTGCCCTGCTTACCCCAGGCGTGGATCAGCTTGCCGTCCTTGTCGAACACGGCGACCCGCTGGTGCTCGGTGTCGGCGACGTAGATGTTGCCGTCTTTGTCCACGGCCAGGCCGCGCGGCGCCTTGACTTCGCTGCGGACCTCGATCACGCTTTCCGGTGCGACTACGGGCGGGGCTTCGGCGACCTCGATTTGCGCGTTGCCCGGCTCGGTGATGGTGCCCGGCTCCCAGATGCCGCCATCCGCGTGCAGGTTGTCGGGGCCCAGGATCGTCTTCGGCTGGCCGGGTGGTTGCCAGTAGGCTTCCAGATAGCCGGTGCCGCCCGCCCAGACATAGCGCACCTCGTAGGTGTGCGGGCCGGGGGTGAGCATGATCTGGCCTTGCCCGGCGTGCGCGGTGCCGTTGCCCTTGCGGTTGTCCACCACCAACTGCCCGTCGATCATCACGGTGCTGTCGCCGTTCGAGTAGATTTCGAACTGGTAGTTGCCCGCATCCTGCACCGTCAGCGTGCCGCTCCAGTCGCCGATCAACGGGCCGCCGCCGCTCAGCGCACTGGGGGCGTCGCGGAAGCCCAGGAAACCGTCCACGCGCCGGCCCGTCACCGGCGGACTGTTGGGCGCCGGGGTGTCTTCCGGCAGATCGCCGAAGGGGTCGCCGCTCATGGGCCGGATCTCGCCGCTCAGGGCACGCCCCGGCCCCGACCAGAGGAACTTGCGCTGGATGGGGGCCGGCTCCGAACCGCCCGCCTGCCACGTCACCGTGACGCGGCTGGTCGCCGAGGCCAGGGTGCCGGTTAGCTCGATGTCGTGCAGCCCGCGCGCCAGGATCACTTCGTGTTCCGGCGTGGCCGTGCCCACGCCGGTGGTCAGCACGGGCGTGCCGTCGATGACCAGGCGGGCCGGGCCGGCGCTGTCGAGCGCGAGGCGGTAGCGGCCGAAGGTGGGCGCCATGAGGTTGCCGGTCCATTTGGCCTGCACGGGGTAAGTGAGGCCGGTGGGGGGCGGGCCGGCGGTGCCCAGGTTCGGTTCCTGCCGCTCGATGGCCGGGCCGCTCGCGGGCGTATACGTCGCCAGCAGCACGCGCCGCGCGTCGAGTTGTTCCTTCTTCACCCGGTACCCCGTGACCAGGCGACCGCCGCTGCCGCCCGACGCATAGTTGAATTGCTCCTCGATGCCGTCGGGGTAGTAGGTCTTGATCGTGTTCAGGTATTGCTGGTCCACGTCCCAGACCATGAAG
>CBJNAR010000863.1:0-2519 GCA_966434075.1 uncultured bacterium | reverse complement strand
CGCGCCGGTGGTGAGCCGGATCTTCCGCTGGCCGAAGGCCAACCCGCAGTACGACGTGGGCCACCTGGAGCGCGTGGCGCGCATCGAAAGCCTGGCCGCCGCAGTGCCCGGCCTCTACCTGACCGGCAGCGCCTACCGCGGCGTCGGCATCCCCGACTGCGTGCGCGGCGCGAAGGCGACGGCCATGCGGGTAGCCGCCGCGCTGCACGCGCAGGCCCCTGCGGCGATCTAAAAGACCGGCGCCGGGAATGTCCCGGCGCCGGTCTGGTGTGCTGGTTTGGGGTGCTTAGCCGCGGCGGCGGAAGAGCGGTAGCGGAGCGCCCTGGCCCCGGCTCGCGCTGCCCGTGCGCTCGTAGGCCAGGATGCTGACCTGCGCGGCCAGCGCCTTGGCGACAGTGCGGAAAGCCTGGGCTTCCTTCGCCTGCGGCTGATCCACCACGATCGGGCGGCCGTCGTCGCTGCCGGTGCGGATCTCCAGCTTCAACGGGATATCGCCCAGGAAGGGGATGCCCAGGCGCTGCGCCGTGGCGTGCGCCCCACCGTGGCCAAAGATGTCGGTCTCCTGCTCGCAATGCGGACAGATGAACGTGCTCATGTTCTCGACCATGCCCAGGATCGGCACGTTCAGCTTCTGGAACATGGTCAGCGCGCGCTTGGCGTCCATGAGGGCCACGTCCTGCGGTGTGCTCACGATCACGGCGCCCGTCAGCGGCAGCGACTGCGCGGTGGTCAACTGCACGTCGCCGGTGCCGGGCGGCATGTCCATGATCAGATAGTCCAGCTCGCCCCACTCCACGTCGTACATGAACTGGTTGAGCAGCTTGGTCAGCATCGGTCCGCGCCAGATCACCGGCGAGTTGTCATCCGGCAGGAAGAAGGCGATCGAGATCATGTCGATGTTGTACGTCCGCATCGGCTGGATCTTGCCGCTGGGGCTGGTCTCGGGCTTGCCCACCGCGCCCATCATCAGCGGCACATTCGGGCCGTAGATATCGGCGTCGAGGATGCCCACCCTGGCGCCGGTCTGGGCCAGGGCCAGGGCCAGGTTGACCGAGACGGTGGACTTGCCCACGCCGCCCTTGCCGCTGCCCACGGCGATGATGTTGCGCACGCCGGGGATGCCCTCGCGCTGCGGCACATACGACCCCTGCACGCGCGAGGTCACGGCGGCGGTGACAGAGGTGACGCCGGGGACGGCGCTCACCGCGTCTTCGGACTGCTGCTTGAGCAGGTCCTTCACCGGGCAGGCGGGCGTAGTCAGCACAATGGTGAAGCTGACGGCCCCGCCTTCGATCTTGAGGTCTTCGATAAACTTGAGCGTGACCAGGTCCTTATGCAGATCGGGATCTTTCACCGTCCGCAGGGCATTCAGGACCTGCTCCTCAGAAACGGTCGTAACCGCCATCGTATACCTTCTCCCATTCACGAGCCCGCGCCGGTCAGGACCTACCCCCTCCGGGTGCGCGGGAAACGCAGATCATTATCGATCATCTTAGCACACTTAAAAAGCAATACGCAGTAGCGCACAATACATCACCTAACTATACCCCAAGCAGGGGGGTCTGTCAACGTGATTAGGAGGCAGCAGCAGGCCCGCCAGGCCCTCCCCGCCGGAAACCCGCCACCTGAAAGAAGCCACGCCCAAAGCGCGGGCCCCCCGCCCAGGCAAGCTATTGGGCGCTAAATCTCCATCCGCTGGAACCGCCACAGGGCCGCCACTATAAACAGGAAGCTCCAGATCGGTGTGAGGATCAGCGGGAGGACGGCGCTATCCGGCAACCCTCTGCCTTCGGCCAGCGCACTGCCGGCATTGGGCAGGTTGATGGGGAGCACCTGGGCCAACTCCGGGATAAACTGGACAAGGATGGACGCGCCGAAAAACAGGCCAAAGGCAATGCCGAGCAACGGCCCGCGCTGATCGAACACAACGCCGAGGAGCAGGGTCAGGGTGAGATAGAAAAGCAGCGTGAGCGCCAGTGGTACCAGGCCCGCCAGATAGGACGGCAGATCGATGGGGTGACCCACCGCCAGCGAGACCTGGGTATAACAGATCACCGCCGGTATCCCAATGATGAAGATCCCGATGCCAATGCTGCTTGCCGCCAGCTTGGACAGGATGAACGCGGCGCGCGCCACCGGTTTGGAGAGGATCCACGCCGCCGTGCCCGATTGCTTCTCGCCGATGATCTCATCCTGGGCCAGGATGATCGTCCCGATGACTCCGGCGGCCCCGGCTAATGTGAAGAAGAGACTCAGACCCAGCAGCAGAGGATCGGTGTCTTCGGGGGGAGGAGCCGCGCCGGACTGGGCCGCCTCCTGCTGGATCGTCGGCACCAGGAACAGGATAAAGGCCACGAAGCCGTTGATGATCGCCACCCAGATCCCAGTCTGGATGAGCCAGCGGCGGGTGCCGAACCAGTCGCCCAGTTCCTTGCTGAGCATGTTGCGGAAGCCCCCCAACCAGGGGCTGCCCTGGACCGGCTGGAGCGCCGCCCGGCCCGGCGCGGCGGCGTCTTGCT
>CBJNAR010000862.1:0-2521 GCA_966434075.1 uncultured bacterium | reverse complement strand
CCTCGATCAGCACCGTCACGGCGGTCTGCGGATGGTCATAGGGGGCGAAGGCGGTGAACCAGGCATGCGCCCGGCGGTGGCCCGCCGCGTCGATAGGGTCGCCGATTTCGGCGGTGCCTGTCTTGCCGGCGATCTGCACGCCCTTGAGTTCGGTCTTGTAGGCCGTGCCGTGGTGGATGTCGGAGACAGCCAGGCGCATGCCCTCGCGCACCACGGCCAGATTGGCCGGGTCGACCGGGATGTGGCGGATGACCTTGGGCTGGAAGTCGCGCACCGGGGTCGGGTTGCCGTCGCTGTTCAGCACCTGGCGCACCACCTGCGGCTGGTAGAGCGTGCCGCCGTTGGCCACCGCCGCGGTCACGTTGGTCAGTTGCAGCGGGGTCGAGAGGTCGAAGCCCTGGCCGATGGCTGTGAACAGCGTATCGCCCAGCGACCACTTGTCGGCGGGGTTCAGGCCCTCTTTATAAGCCGGGCTGGGCACCACGCCGGGGATCTCGCCCGGCAGATCGATGCCGGTACGTTCGCCCATGCCGAACAGTTCCATGTAGTTGCCCAGTTTGTCGATGCCCAGGCCGCTGAAGGGATGCGGGTTGGGGTCGCCGGGCACGTAGAAGTGGGTCAGGTGGCCCAGGGCGTCCAACTGGCCCGGCCCGGCCACCTCGTAGAAGAACACATCGGACGATTGCTGCAAGGCTTCGCGCACGGTCAGCGTGCCGTGGCCCGCGCGCTTCCAGTCGTAGTAGGGCGTGCGCTGCTTCTCATTATAGGTCAGCGGCACCGAGATGAGGCCGGGGCAGAAGATCTGCGTCAGCGGCGTGATGACGCCCGTCTGCAAGCCCGCCGAGGCGGTGATCATCTTGAGCGTCGAGCCGGGCGGGTAGGCGCCGCCGATAGCGCGGTGGAACAGCGGCAGGTTCGGGTCATTGTTGAGCCGGTCGAAGTCGGCCTGCGAGATGCCCGCCGCGAACAGGTTGTCGTCGTACGACGGCAGGCTGACCATGGAGAGGATCTCGCCGGTCTGCACGTTCTCGACAATCGCCACCCCGGCCCGCGTGCCGCTCCCGGTGTGCGCCGCGTCGATGCCTTCCTGCAACAGGTGGGTCACGGTCACTTGCAGCGCGCTGTCGATTGTCAGCACCACGTTCTGGCCGGGCACCGGCGGCACGCTGCGGATCTCGCGCACTTCGCGCTGGTTGGCGTTGACCTCGATCTGGCTCATGCCCTTCGCGCCGCGCAGGGCGTTCTCCATGCTCGCCTCGACGCCCAGCAGGCCCACCTTGTCGTCCTTGTCATAGGGCGGCGGGTCGAGGCTGCCTTCCGGCGGCAGCGAGGCGGCGTACTGGTCGGGCGGGATGGGGCCGACGTAGCCCAGGATGTGGCTCATGAACGAGCCAAGCGCGTACTGGCGCACCGGCTCGGAGACCACGCTGATGCCGGGCAGGTCGAGATGCGCCTCTTCCACGCGCTGCATGGTCTCGAAGGGGATGTTGCGCTCGACCGTGACCGGGTGGATCGGGTTGTCGTGGTGAGTGATGTAGTTGTACTGCAACTCGTTCATCACCTCGATGCCCGGCCAGTCGTCCTTGTGCGCGGCGATGGCCGCCGCCGTGGCCGCGTCGAGGTCGCTGCGCAGCAGGTTGGGCGCTTCGGGCGAGATGCGGCGCGCATCGGCCAGCGTCTTGTTGAGTTCGCTCACCGGCACCTTGAGCAGCGTCGCCAGTTGGCCCACGACCTTCGTCGCAAGCACGGGATCGGCGAAGAGCTTGTCCGGTTCGCCTGTGACCACCGGTTTGGTGTTGAGCAGGGTCGCCAGCCGGTCGAACACCCCCTGCTGCTCGGCGGGGTCCTCGGGCATATCGGCCTCGGTGGCGGCCACGGAGAAGGCCGGCTGGTTGCTGACCAGTTGGCGCAGGTTGCGGTCGTAGATGACGCCGCGCGGCGCGTCCACGCTCACCTCGCGGATGCGGTTGCTGTCGGCCTGCAACTGGTAGCGCGCGCCGTCCACCACCTGCATCTGCACTAGCCGGGCGCCGACCAGGACAAACGACAGGCCGATCGCGGCATAAAATAAAACCAGCGTTGAACGTTTCATGAGGCAACAATTCTCACCCCGCGCGCCGCCGTCCCACGCCGGCGCCGGGTGCACGATTCACTTCCTGCCGAAGGGCCGCGGCAAGCAGAGGCGTGGCAAGGGGGGTCACGCAAACAGGCAATCGGGGTCTAGTATAAACCTTACCGGCCCGTTACCGCAAGCGATTCGCGGGCTATCCGGCCGTAAATTCACCGCGAAGGCGCGAAGGACGCGAAGAATATGACTTGTACAAACAGTTTTCGCGTTCTTCGCCCCTTCGCGGTGAATATAATGGGACGGCAGCAACGTGCCTTGACGGTGCCGGAACGCGTTACTATACTGAGTTTGGGCTGATTTTAGCACTGCTGCATATAACGGCTGCGGGCATCGCCGCGCCGGGGGGCGGATCCATGGCGGAAATCACCGAGTTGTTGCTGGTGCCGCATACGC
>CBJNAR010000861.1:0-2526 GCA_966434075.1 uncultured bacterium | reverse complement strand
AGGATGGCGCGGGGCGGCAGCGCGGTCGCCGCTTTGTCCGGCGGATACGCCGCGCGCAAACTCAGTAATTCAGCAGGCGCCGGCGCCGCATCCCCGCCGGCGTGCTCGCTCACGAGGTAGAGCGCCGCGTAGCCGGCGTGCCCGGCCAGGAGGAGGCGGCTGAGATCAAAGAGGGCCTGGACCGCGGCCTCCAGCGTCTCGGCGCGGCGCACGCTCTCCATCGCACGGAAAATCGCGTCGAGCGAATCGCCGGCGCCGGTGGGCGAGATGGAATCGGTGGCGGCCAAAGGGGTCCTCCCGGATAGGTCGCGGTGCGCAGCGGAGCCTGGACTGTTAACCGGATCGGTGAATATATTATAGAACGCCGCGCCCCTATCCACCGTTACCCCGGCCCGGCGCCCGCGTGGAAACCGGGTTCCCGTCGCCCCGCCTTGCGACCGCCTAAACCATCCTGGTATACTTAGCCGATACGGCATCCGGCCATCCCCAAAAAGGGTGTAACGGCACAACCTATTTTGCAGCAGTTTCGCTTTAAAGATGAACCCGGCGCCCGGCCTGGCCGGTCGTATCAGGCTGCGCGCTGCTCCCGCGCCGGCAACCCGACACACACTGAGAGGAGCTTTTTTGATGCATCGATCCCCCGCCCGCGTGCGTCCCCTGATGCTGCTCACGCTGCTGACCCTGCTGGTCGCGCCGCTGGCCGGCCTGAGCGGGGCCCAGCCGGCCCACGCCCAGGCGACTGTGCCGAGCACCTGGACCAAGGGCTTCGTGATGATCGGGTACGGCCCCGATCCCTACAAGATCAGCAACGTGCCGGCGTCGCTCGCCGCGCTGAAGGCCACGGGCGCCAATACCGTGGCCCTGGCCCCGATCTGGTTCATGGACAACGGCAGCTCCACCACGATGGGGCCGAAGCCCGAAGCGGGCACCCCGTCCGACGAGTCGACCGTGGCGGCCATCCGCGAGGCGCACCGGCTCGGCCTGCGCGTCATGATGCGCCCGTATATCGACGTGAGCGACGGCACCTGGCGCGCCGACATCACCCCGCGCGACGTGAACGCCTGGTTTGCGAACTATACCGCCTTCATCAACCACTTCCTGGATATGTCGCGGGCCGAGGGCGTCGAGGAGTTCACCATCGGCGTCGAGTTGATCAACATGACCGACCCGCAGTATGACGCCAAATGGCGGGCGCTCATCGCCCAGAGCCGCGCCCGCTATTCCGGCAAGCTGACCTACTCGGCCAACTGGGGCAAGCACACCCGCAACGAGTACAAGCAGATCACCTTCTGGGACGCGCTCGATTACATCGGCCTGTCCGCCTACTTCCCCATCTCGCTGAAGGACAACCCGACCACCGAGGAGATGGCGCGCGGCTGGAGCAATTACACCGACCAGGTGGGCCAGACCTATAACTGGATCAGCGAGATCAAGGCAACCGCCGACCAGTACCACAAGCCGGTGGTCTTCACCGAGATCGGCTTCGGGTCCTACAGCAATTCGCCGGGCCGCTGGGATGTCACACAGCACGTGGGCACCCTGAGCCTGGAGACGCAGCAGCGCGCCGTCGAGGCGACGTTCCAGGCGTTCGCGGGCCAGCCCTGGTTCCAGGGCATCTACTGGTGGCACTGGGAGCCGTATGCCCTGGGCGGCGGCGCCAAGGACCTGAGCGACACGCTGAACAACAAGCCCGCCGAAGCGACGATCACGCGGTGGTTCGGCGGCAGCGGCCAGCCGCAGCCCGGCCCGCAGCCGCAACCCCCGCCGCAACCCCAGCCCGGCCCGCCGCCCGGTGTGACGCCGCGCCCGGCCCCCGCGCCCGGCCAGGCCGGGGTGAATAACCCCGCCTTCAACGTTGTACCCTCGCCCGGCCCCGACACCGCCACGGCTGTCTACTTCGCGGCGACAGGGCATAAGCTGGGCGGCGGCTTCCTCGACTACTGGAAGAACCACGGCGGGCTGGCGATGTTCGGCTACCCGATCTCCGAGGAGTACTGGGAGATCAACCCGACCGACGGCAAGCCCTACCTGGTGCAATACTTCGAGCGCCAGCGCTTCGAGTACCACCCCGAGGCCCCCGCGGGCAGCCAGGTGCTGCTCGGCCTGCTGGGCGTGGCCCTGGTGAACGGCCGCAATACCGGCCCGTTTGCCGTCGTGCCCTCGCCCGGCCCCGACACCGCCACGCGCGTCTTCTTCGCGCCCACCGGCCACACCCTGAGCGACCGCTTCCTGCGCTACTGGCAGCAGTACGGCGGGCTGGCGATGTTCGGCTACCCGCTCAGCGAGCCGTTCCAGGAGGTCTCGACCACAGACGGCAAGACCTACACGGTGCAGTACTTCGAGCGCGCCCGCTTCGAGTACCACCCGGAGAACAGCGGCAGCTTCTACGAAGTGCTGCTGGGCTTCCTGGGCCGCTGGTACGCCGGCAAACAGTAACGCGCACTCCGCACCCACGCAGAGGCGGCCCCGGTTGGCCGCCTCTGTCTATCTGAACCCCGGTGCCGGCGCCCCCGGTAATCTACATGA
>CBJNAR010000860.1:0-2530 GCA_966434075.1 uncultured bacterium | reverse complement strand
TGAGGGTGACATCGGCGGCGGGCTGCAAGGCCCCGCTGGACAGAACCGTGGCCTGCAAATCGCCGCGCTGGACGGTGACGGTGCTCAAATTCGTCGCGGCGCGGGCGTTGCGCCCCACGAACGCACTCACCCCATAGAGTACCAGCGCCACGACGACGACCAGCGCGCCGATGGCGAACAGCACTTTCTTGCTTAACAACTTACCCATTGACACGTCTCTCCCATCCCTTATGCCAGTTCATGCCGGTTCCCAGTGTGATTTGCAAGGGGCAAAGGACAACGGGAACCGCGGACCATCCGGCGGTTAGTACTCCAGATCGGGCAGCCGGAACGCCCAGGGCCGGGCACTGCCGGCGCGGGTTTGCAACACCGCACCCAGGCCCAGCAGAGCCGCGAACAACAGAACCAGCCCGCCCAGCAAGGGCACCAGGCCGACCAGGAACAGCACAAGCAGCCCGGCCAGCAGATCGACCTGCGGCGGCTGTTCGGCCAGGCCCAACCGCCGCGCGGTCCAGCGCCCCAGCGGCAGGCTCACCGCCGTGAGGCCCAGCAGCGCCGCGACAGGCCCAATGGCCGTGATCGCCAGCCAGATCGGCACGCCCAGGAAGGTGATCAGCGAGGCACCGCCCAGAGCGACCCCGATGACCAGGCCGAGCGCGGCCAGGATCACCGCGGCAGCCAGCCCCAGCAGGCCCAGGCCCACCCGCGCCGGCCACGGCCCGCGCAGCGCCCCCGCGATGCGGCCGATGCGCGCCGGCAGGAGGTACAGGATCAGCAACCCGCCGCAGAGCAGCGTGATTAAGGAGGTCAGGTGCAGCGTAAAGCCGCCCACACTGGCCCGGCTGATGCCGAAGGGACCGAAGCCCCGCCGCGCCGTGTCGCGCGGGGCCAAATCGGGCCGGTCGGCGCTGACGCCGGCCTGCGGGGTACGCGCCGCCGTGGCGGTGCCGTCGCGCGGGGCCAACCCGCCCCGCCATAGCGCGATCGCGGGCACGGTGATCGGACTCTCCTGCCATTCGGCGGGGAGCAGGTTCACGATTGCCGAGACCGCCAGGACCGCAAGAAACAGCCCAACCAGCATGCCGGCCGGGCGCGAAGCGATAGTCACCGGGCTTCCACCTTGTTCTCTAGCGTAGTTGCAAACGCCCCGCGGGGACCGTCCCCGTGGAGGAGTCCGATGTATTGAGCGCGTGCAGCAGGAACACGCCCGCCCCCACCGCCAGGATCAGCGCCCCGACGACCAGTCCGAGATAGGCTTCGGCGGAGGTGCCGGCGCCGGGCAGCGTGCCGACGAGTGAGATGACGCCCCCGCCATCCGGCGAGGCCGCCGTATTCCACCAGTCGGCGGCGCTCTGCCACCAGCCGGTGAGCAGGCCGGTATCGCCGGTGAGCAGCATAATCAGCAGCCCCGCGGCGACCAGGACCAGCGCGGCCCGCTGGCGCTGCCACCACGCCGCCAGCCCCGCTGTGACCGGGCGCACCGGCGCGCCAACCGCTTTGCGCGGCGGGAGGGCCGCCAGCACGTTGCGGGCAAACGCCGGGTCGGGCGCCTGCCCGGTCAGCGCCAGGGTGCGCAGATCGGCTTCCAGCGCGTCGAGTTCGGCCAGGCGCGCCCGGCAGTGGTCGCACTCGGCGATATGGGCCTGGAGCGCGGCGACCTGCGCCGCATCGAGCAGCCCGCCGGCCTCGCCGCCATGCCAGGCCACCAGGAGGTCGTCACCCGGATCGTCGTTGTGTATCAACTTCACGGTGTCCCTCCTTCATCCTGTAGCGGCGCCAGCAACGGGCGTAGCAGCGCCTTGGCCCGGTGCAGCCGCGCCTTGACCGTGCCCATCGGCAACTCCAGCGTGGCCGCGATCTCGCTGTAATCGAGGTCGGCGCCGTAGCGCAGGGCGATGACCGTTGCGTAATCGGGCGGCAGGGCGGCCACGGCGCGGGCCACCTGCTGCGCACGTTCGGCGCGCTCGGCCTGGCCCGCCGGTTCCCCGCCGGGGTCGGGATCGCCCATCGCGCTGAGCGCCATCTCGGCGGCTATCCCGTGCACGGCCGCCGGGGGGCGGCTCTTGCGCCGGTTCAGCGCCAGGTTGACCGCGATCCGGTAGAGCCATGCGAAAAACGACCGGCCTTGCTGATATTGTTCCAGGTGCGTATAGGCCCGCAGGAACACCTCTTGCGCTACATCCTGCGCGTCGTCGTAGCCGGCGCCCGCCACCCGCGCACAGATGGCGATAACGCGCGTCTGATAGCGCATAATCAAAATCTCGAAAGCGCGCTGCTCGCCCGCCAGGGTCTGGCGGACCAGGGTATCGTCGTCGGCCTGGGTGAACTCGCTGTCGCTCAGGCGAGGCATGATCACATCCCCAGCCTTGTCCGGGTCGCCGGATGTGGATCCGGCTTGCCGGGGCTTCTAGGAAGATATACAAGGGGCCGCTGCAATTTGTTGCAGGGCCGGACGGCAGTTCTGCTTGCGTCGGGCCCTGCCGCATAGTATACTCCGAATGTTGGGTCCAGGGGTAGCGATCGGCGGAGG
>CBJNAR010000859.1:0-2533 GCA_966434075.1 uncultured bacterium | reverse complement strand
TGCCGCATCCCCACCTGCCGCGGCACAGCGCCACGCCCGATGCCGAACCCAACGCGGCGATGGCCCTGGCGATCCGCTGGACCGGCACCCAGGCGGGCACCAGCCTGCAGGCCGCGCTTGACCTGAATCGTGCGCACGACTGGGAGACCTTCAAGGCGGCGATGTGCCAGTGGGATGCGCCGTCGATCAACATGGTCTACGCCGACACCGCGGGCAATATCGGCTACCATTTGCTGGGCCGGGTGCCGATCCGGGCGCGCGGCCAGGGTGTGCTGCCCGTGCCCGGCTGGACCAGCGAGTACGAGTGGCGCGGCTATATCCCCTTCCCCGAACTGCCGCACAGCTACAACCCGCCATCCGGCTATATCGCCACCGCCAACAACCGCATCACTGGGGCGGAGTACCCCTACTTCCTGGGCCGCGAGTGGTCCACGGGCTACCGCGCCCGGCGCATCGCCGACCTGCTCGAAGCCCGGCCCAAGCTCACGCTGGACGATTTCGCCGCCATCCAGAATGACCTCTACACCATTCCCGGCGCCCGGTTGAGCCGGGTGCTGGTGGACCGGCTGAGCCAACGGGTGCCGCCGCCGGGCCGGCGGGGTGCCATGCGCGCGCAGGCGCTGGCCTACCTGGACGCCTGGGACGGGCGGATGACCGTCAACAGCGTGGCCGCGCCGATCTACGAAGTGACGCTGCACTTCCTCACGCGCTATGTCTATGGCCGGGCGTTCCAGGACGAGATGCTGCTGGACCAGTACCTGGGCAGCGCGACCTCGCCCGCCACCACCAGCACCCACTATGTCGCCCGCGCCGTGCCCATGCTGCTGCGCGCGCTCGAAGACAACGACCTCGATTGGCTGCGCGCCATCGGGCGCGACCCCGTGGCCGACGCCGACCTGACCTGGGAGGAACTGCTCGAAAAGGCGCTCGATGACGGCATCCGGTTGCTGCGCCGCCGCATGGGCCACGACATGAAGCGCTGGCGCTGGGGCCGCCTGCACCGCATCAGCCTGGCCCATCCCATGGGCCTCGGCCCGTTCGCTCGCGTGTTCAACCCGCCGCTGATACCCATGCCCGGCGACCGCGACACGATCTTCATGAGCTCGGAGTTGCCGAACTCGCCGCTGTCGGCGGCGGGCAACAGTGTGTCCTATCGCCAGTTGTTCGACCTCGGCTCGTGGGACACAGGGCGGGTGGTCTTGCCCGGCGGGGAGGCGGGTCAGCCGGCCTCGCCGCACTACAGCGACATGGTGCGGCTGTGGCAGCAAGGCCGCTATGCGCCCCTGCCCTTCTCGCCCGCCGCGGTCGCCGCCGCCACCGCCGCCGAATTGGTCCTCACCCCGGATCAGGAGTCCGCGGAGCCGGACGAGTCCGCCTGATAGCCGGCCACCGGAATTTGGCGGTGTAGGGGCCGGTTTGAAACCGGCCCCGCCTCTGCCGGCATCGCGGGATATCCTTAATAGCCCGCCACGCCGATTTTGCGATGTAGGGGCCGGTTTGAAACCGGCCCGTGAAGGTATCACGGCGGTGGGCTACTACTCCCGGTAGCGGGCGAAGACGAGGCCCACGTTGAGGCCGCCGAAGCCGAACGAATTACTCAGGATATAGTCCACCCGCCGCTCCAGGCCGTCGCCGCCGATGAACGGCAGGGCGCACTCCGGGTCCGGCGTCGCGATATTGATCGAGGGCGGCAACCAGCCATGCTCCAGGCAGAGCGCGCAGATAGCCGCCTCCATGGCCCCGCTGGCCCCCAGCGCGTGGCCGTGCATGCCCTTCGTGCCGCTGACCGGGATGCCGCCCAGGTCATCGCCGAACACCTGGCGTAGCGCCAGCGCCTCCACGCGGTCGCCCAGCGGCGTGCCCGAGCCGTGCGCGTTGATGTAGCCAACCTGGGCGGGCGTGATACCGGCATCGGCCAGCGCCCCGCGCATCACCCGCGCCGCCTCCGCCCCGCTGGGCAGCGGCGCCGTCATGTGGTAGGCGTCGGTGGTCACGGCGAAGCCGGTGATCTCGCCGTAGATATGGGCGCCGCGAGCCAGCGGGTGCGCGCGGTCTTCCAGCAGCAGCGTCGCGGCACCCTCGGCCATCACGAAGCCGTCGCGCGTGCGGTCGAACGGGCGGCTGGCGGTGTCCGGCGTGGCGTTGTGCCCGGACAGGGCGCCGATCAGCGCGAAAGCGCCGAAGATGAGCGGCGCCAGCGGCACCTCCACGCCCCCGGCCAGCATGAAGTCCGCCTCCCCGCGCCGGATCAGGTCAAACGCCTGGCCGATTGCCAGCGCGCCCGACGCACAGGAGTTGGCGTTGGTCATGTTCGGCCCGCGCAGGCCCAACGCCATCGCCACGTTGGCCGAGGCCGCCGCGCCGAACACGCTCAGCGCCAGGATGGGGTTGACGGCGCGGATGCCGCCCGCCTGGAACTGCACATGCTCGCCTTCGGCGAAAGCCAGCCCGCCCAGCGCGCTGCCCAGGTAGACCCCGCCCCGCGCCCGGCAGGAATCAGCGATCTCCAGCCCGGCGTCGGCCACCGCCTGGA
>CBJNAR010000858.1:0-2541 GCA_966434075.1 uncultured bacterium | reverse complement strand
GATCGCCAGGCGCTTCGTGGGACACGCTCAGAACGGACAGCTTTTGATGGGTCAGTACATCGCCGATACACTTGACCGGCCTCTCCGGGATCTACGCATCTCGGTGACGGACCGCTGCAACTTCCGCTGCGTCTACTGCATGCCGAAGGAAGTGTTTGGCCGCGATTTCCAGTTCCTCCCCTCCGCCCAACTGCTCACCTTCGAGGAAATCACCCGGCTCACGCGCATCTTCGTCGACCACGGCGTGGAGAAGATCCGCCTGACCGGGGGCGAACCGCTGGTGCGCCGCGACCTGGAAAAGCTGATCGCCATGCTGTCGCAGATCGAGGGCGTGCGCGACCTCACCCTGACCACCAACGGCTCGCTGCTGGTCAAAAAGGCGCAGGCGTTGCGCGACGCCGGCTTGCAGCGCATCACCGTCAGCCTCGACTCGCTGGACAATACCGTCTTCCAGGCCATGAACGACGTGAACTTCCCGGTGGAGCGCGTGCTGGCGGGCATCGAAGCCGCGCAAGCCGCCGGGCTGGCGCCGATCAAAATCAACATGGTGGTCAAGCGCGGCATGAACGACCACTCGGTGGTCGAGATGGCGCGCTACTTCCACGGCACGGGCCACATCCTGCGCTTCATCGAGTACATGGATGTGGGATCGACCAACGGCTGGCAGATGGACGACGTGGTCAGCGCGGCGGAAATCGTGCGCTTGATCGACGCCGCGTTGCCCATCGAGCCTGTCGAGGCCAACTACCGCGGCGAAGTGGCCCAACGCTGGCGGTACAAAGACGGCGGTGGCGAGATCGGCATCATCGCCTCCGTCACCCAGCCCTTCTGTGGCGCCTGCACCCGCGCCCGGCTCTCGTCGGAGGGGCTGCTCTACACCTGCCTGTTCGGGCGGACAGGCACCGACTTCCGCGCGCTGCTGCGTGGCGGCCAGTCGGATGCGGAGATCGCGGACGTGGTGCGCCGGGTCTGGCGCACGCGGGCCGACCGCTACTCCGAAGTACGCACCCAGGCCACCGCCCGGCTGCCGAAGGTCGAAATGTCGCACATCGGCGGCTAAAACGCACCCGGCGTCGCCCCGCCCTGGCGCGGGTGGGGCAGCTATACCATCGCACCGCATACACCTGCGCACACTCTGACGGCTAACCATCTATAGTTTGGGAGGAGTACTCATGTCGCGGCCGGCTCTGGCGTTGCTGGTATTCGTGGTACTGGGGGCTGTGTTCGCAGCCTATACGATCAATCAATCCGGGGCGCAAGCCGGAGTCGCCGGACGCCCCGCCGTCGACTCGTGGAGCGACGGCCCGGCTCTGCCGCAGGCCCGCAAACGCGGCGCGGCCGCCGCCTATCCCGATAACGGCAAGATCTACTTCTTCGGCGGGCGCGGCTTCTTCCAGCGCTCAGCTATCGACGGCGAAGACCGCCCGTGGTACAACATCTACGAGTACACCTCCGGTACGCCCGGCCAGTGGACCCAGAAGAACGCCCAGCTTCCCCACCAGATCAACGCCGGGCCGAACGGGCCGGGGCAGACCTACACCAGCAATATGGTCGCCGCGACGCTGGTCGGGCCGCAGGGGCCCGCCGTCTACCTGGTCGGCGGCGTGAACGCCTCCAGCGTGCCGACCCCCACGGTAAGCGTCTATTTCCCGCTCAGCGACTCGATCACCACGCTGAACGCCGACAACTGGCCCGCCAGCCCCATGCGGGTGCCGGGCGGCTATGCCGTGCTGAACAACAAACTCTACATCTTCGGCGGCTATAACCACTATCAGCGCAAGGTCTATGACGACACCTGGGTATTCGATCCCCTGGCCCCCGCCGGCCAGCGCTGGACCCAGTTGGCGAGCGCGCCGCTGTCGGTGGCGCGGGCCTATATCGCCGGGGCCGCCCTCGACGGCTACATCTACGCCATCGGCGGCGACACCTTTGCCGAGGCGGCGCCGCCCAACCCGCCCAACGCCGACCTGATCCCCTCGACCGTCGTCGAGCGGCTGGACCCCAGCGCCGCCACTCCGCAGTGGCAGCCGGTGGCCTCGCTGCCGACCGCGCGGGGTGATATGGGCGCCTGGTCCTTCCCGACGGGCACAACCGGCGGCCTCGGCGGCAGCATTATCGTTGGGGGCGGGGTCTGGTACACGCCCGATGCCCAGGGCTACCAGTACGTCGCCGCGACCGATTCCTGGGCGCCGTTCGCCGACTTCACGCACGGCACGCGCAACTATGCCGCCGCGCAGTTGGGCAATCGCCTCTACGCCATCGGTGGCTACAATGTGACGGTGGTCAACGGCGTCACCCTGGCCGATGCCGCCGCCTGGACACAGATCTACGAAACCTCGGCCCCCGTGCCGACACCCACCCCGTGGCCGGGGACCGCCACGCCGACGAACACGCCCATCCCGCCGACCAACACGCCCGTGCCACCGACGAACACCCCGGTGCCGCCCACCGCGACCCCGGTGCCGCCGACGAACACGCCGCTGCCCGCGACCAGCACCCCGGTGCCGACCAACACGCCGCTGCCGAGCGCCACGCCGTGCG
>CBJNAR010000857.1:0-2544 GCA_966434075.1 uncultured bacterium | reverse complement strand
GCGGAGAGCAGCAGGTTATTCAACGGACGGCGCGAGCGCAGCGTGTCGGTGTTGCTGGCCGGCGAGGTGATGTTGGCGACCCCGCTGATCTGCTGGTTAATCTGCTGCTCGGTCTGGCGGCTGCGCAGTAGATCGTAGGTGTTCTGTTGCAGGTCGCGGTTCTTTTGCAGGCCGTTCAACTCAAAATTGCGGGCCTCCAGCTCGCTTTGCAACTCGTTGATGCGGGCGATCTGCTGCTGCAGCGCGGGCGCTACGGTGCCCACGATCTCGGGCGCCACGGTGGGGATGGGCGCCCGAAGCTGCGCTTCCAGGCCGGCGATCTGCCCGCGGGTCGATTCCTGGAGCTGTTGCAGCGCCGTGAGTGTGGAATCGACATCGCGCAACTGGCTGTCGCGGCTGGGCGGCGCGCTGCCGGGGGCGGCGCTGATCTGGAACTGGATCTGCGACGGGATCGTGCCGCTCACCGCGGGGGTTTGCGCCAGCGCCTTGTTCTGCAACAGCATCAGGCTAAGCTGGTTGTTGCTGAGCGTGTTGGGGTCGTCCGGCGATTGCTCGATGCGGGCGCGCAACGCCTTGAGCTCGGTCACCGTCTGCTCAAGGCTATATGTGAACGCATAATAGCTGTCGAGCTGGCGCTGCAGGGCGTCCCGCCCCGCATTGTAGAGGGCGAAGGCACTCTTCGTCTTGCTGTCGGTCGCGGCATCGACGAAGGCGTTGGCCTGTTTCAGCTCCTGTTCGAGTCCGCTGATCGGGTTGTTCGCCAGGTAATCCTGCACGGCTTTCTCGGCGGCGGCCAGGTCGGTGCGGGCTTTCTCCAGCGCTTTGTCGAGGTCCGAACTCGAAGTCTCGGCATAGATCGCGTTGATGGCGGCCACGCCCTCCGTGGCCCAGGTATTCGCCAGCCAGGTCGCCACGTCGGCGCTATCGGCGTGGCTCTTGACCACGAGCAGGTCCTGGCTGTTTTCCACCGTGATCATCCCGCGCAAGTCGACGGGTTCTATGCCGGCCAGGGCGCGGATGGCCGGGTTGTCGCTTTTGGCCGCCGCGTCATGGACCCGGTTCGCCACATCGAGCGACATCATGAGCGTGCCGGCGGAGCGCACAATGCGGCTCGGATCGGTCACGGTGCTGGTGTTGCCGGTGCCTTCGAGGTTGACGCGGCTGACCGGGTTGAGCAGGAGCTGGGCGGTGGCCTCGTAGGGCGTATGCTCGACGGATCGGGAAGCGCCGATCAGCGTGCCGGCGACCACCACGAGGACGATCAGGGCGATGAGCACCGTGTGCTTACCTAACGGCTTTAAGAAATCGACGATACTGCGTTCCGGTACCATGGGGCTGTTGCTTCTCCTCGCCAGGGGACGTGATTCATGCCCGGCACGCCACTGTCCATGCCCCGGCACTCTCGACCCAAAAACACCCGCATTATAAGCAATCATTGGACGGGGCGCAAGCAGGGAGGTCACCGTGCCCCGGCAGGATGCCGCGACGGCGCGCCGGGCGGGTCGCTGCCGGCCCCGTGTGCCCCGCCGGCCGATCGTTATCTTGCCCCACCGCACGGGCGTCCCGATAGAAACAACGCCTGATATCCGCCTGATATTACCGTTATATATAGGCACTTTTAACGAGCGCAAAAGGTGAATAACTAGATACATAGATTGTAATCGGCTTTCCTACCCGATGTAAGAATACCGTCATCTGGAAGGTATTGACACTGCTTGAATTATCTCACTATAATGCAACAACCCCCGTTGTTCTCCGGAGCGCTGGCCCCGCGGAACCCGGCTACGACACCCTGATTATAGTGGAGCGTCCTACCAACTCAATGCGCATCCTGTTTCTCACACCCCGCTTCCCCTATCCCCCGCTGAAAGGTGACAGTTTACGGACGTATCACCAGTTGCGCGTGCTCAGCCGGGACCATCAGATCACACTGCTGAGCATGGCCGACGCGCCGGTGGCGCCGGAGGACCACGCCAGGGTCGCGGAGCTGTGCGAGCGCGTGGTCGTGGTGCCGCTCCCGCGCTGGCGGGTGGCGGTGAACCTGGGCACCGGGCTGGCCGCGCGGCAGCCGCTGCAGGTGCGCTACTACCAGGCCCCGGCGTTTGCGCGCCGGCTGGCCGCGCTGCTGGCCGGGGAGCGGTTCGACGTGATCCACGCAACGCTGATCCGCATGCTGCCCTATGTCTGGCGCGTCGGCACGCCGCCGGTCGCCGTGGACCTCATCGACTCCTTGAGCCTGAACCTGGCAGACCGGCGCAACCAGGTGCGCGGGGTCAAACGTGTGGCCTATGAACTGGAGTACCGCCGCGTGCGCGACTACGAGCGGGCCGTCGTCCGGCACTTCCCGGCGCTTGTGGTGTCGTCGCCCGCCGATCAACAGGAATTGGGCGGCAACGGGATCACCGTGATCCCGAACGGGGTGGACGTGGACCGCTTTGCCTTTGGCGGCGCCGCCGGGCGGGCTCCCGCCACGCTGATCTTCACCGGCAACATGGGCTACCATCCGAACGAGGAAGCCGTGCTCTGGTTCGCCGCCGAGGTCTG
>CBJNAR010000856.1:0-2545 GCA_966434075.1 uncultured bacterium | reverse complement strand
CGCGAACCCGATCCGCCGCCCGGCCATGTCAAGATCGCCGTCCAGGCGGCGGGCATCTGCGGCACCGATATCCATATCTACTATGACGAGTTCCGCACCCGCCCGCCGGTCGTGCTCGGCCACGAAATCGCCGGGCAGGTGGTGGAGGTGGGCGCGGGCGTGACGAGCGTGGAGCCCGGCGACCGCGTGACCACCGAGACCTACTTCTCGACGTGCGGCAACTGCCTGTTCTGCCGCAGCGGACGGGCCAATCTCTGCCCGGATCGCCGCTCCATCGGCTCGGCGGTGGACGGCGGCTTCACCCGCTACGTCATCGTGCCCGCGCGCAATGTCCACCGGCTGCCCGATAACGTCGATTACCAGGCCGGGGCGCTGACCGAGCCGCTGGCCTGCGTGGTGCATGGCGCGCTGGAATTGCCCCGCGTGGCGCCGGGCGCCCTTGCCGTGATCACCGGGCCGGGGGCCATCGGTTTGCTGACGTTGCAGGTGGTCAAGGCGGCGGGGGCCACCGCCGTGCTGCTGGGCACGGACGCCGACGAAGCCCGGCTGGCGCTGGGCCGCGAATTAGGCGCAGACTACGCGCTAAACATCCAGCGCGAGGACGCCGGGGCGCAGATCGCCGCGCTCAGCGAGGGCCTGGGCGCCGATATTGTCTACGAGTGTTCGGGGGCCGGACCCGCGGCACAGAGCCTGCTCGAATTAGTGCGCCGGGGCGGCCAGTACGCCCAGATCGGACTCTTCGGCAAGCCCGTCGCCTGGGCGCTCGACCAGGTGTGCTACAAGGAACTGACCGTCACCGGGTCGAACGCCAGCGTGCCCAGCGCCTGGCGCACGGCGTTGCGCCTGCTGGCCGCGGGCCAGGTCCGCACAGCGCCCCTGGTGTCGGGAGTCTACCCGCTGACCGAGTGGCGGACGGCGTTCGATGTATTCGAGCAGCGCACCGGCATCAAGACGCTGCTCAGCCCGGTGGAATAAACCGGATCCGCCGGCGCCTGGAGCGCGCACCGCATCCCGGCCCGGCCCGCTGCATGCGAAGGAGCATTTATGACGCAACATACCGGCACCCCGGCGGCCCCCGCCGCCGCGCCCGACATACCCGAACTGAAACGCATTGCCGCCCAGGTGCGCGGCGACGTGCTGCGCGCGGTCGCCAACGCCGGCGGCGGGCACATCGGCGGACCTTTCTCGGCGGCGGATATCCTGGTCGCCCTCTACTTCCGCATCATGCGCATCCGACCGGACGATCCGACCTGGGAAGATCGCGACCGCTTTGTGCTCTCCAAGGGCCACTCCAGCATCGGCCTCTATGCCACGCTGGCGGCGCGGGGCTATTTTCCGCGCGAGGAGTTGATGACCTTCGACAAGATCGATTCCCGCTTGCAGGGCCACCCCGATATGACCCGCCTGCCGGGGCTGGACATGTCCACCGGCTCGCTCGGCATCGGCTTCTCCACCGCCGTCGGCATGGCAATCGGCGCCAAACGGCGCGGCAAGGATCTTTTCGTCTATTGCATCATCGGCGACGGCGAGTGCCAGGAGGGCGAGGTCTGGGAAGCGGCCATGATCGGCGGGCGCTACAAACTCGACAACCTGATCGGCATCCTCGACTTCAACGGGCTGCAGCAGTACGGCTGGCCGGGCGCCACCCTCGCCCAGCGGCTGGCGCCGTGGGGCCGGGACGAGTTACCCGCGCTCTGGCGGGCCTGGGGTTGGCGCGTGCTCGAAATGGACGGCCACGATATGCAGGCCATCCTCGACACGCTGAACGAGGCCAAGGGCGGGCGGGGCAGCGGGCAGCCGACCATGGTGGTCGCCCACACGGTGAAAGGCCAGGGTGTATCGTATACCCGCGGCGCCTACGAATGGCACGCCAAGGTGCCGACCGCCGACGAACTGGCGCGCGGCCTGGCCGAACTGGAAGCAGCGGGAGAAATCGACCATGACTGAGCAAAAGAGCTTGCGCGAGGCCTTTGGCGAGATCCTATCCGACCTGGGAGCCGAAAACCCTGATGTGCTCGTGCTGGACGGCGACCTGGCGAACAGCACCCGCGCCGACATCTTCGCCGAGCGGGTCCCCGGCCAGTTTCTGGAGATGGGCATCGCCGAGCAGAACATGATGGGCGTCGCGGCGGGCCTGGCGACCATGGGCTTCATCCCGTTTATCAGCACCTTCGCCTGTTTCGCCGTCAAGCGCGCGCTCGACCAGGTGCGCGTGGTGATCGCGCAGCCGAGCCTGAACGTCAAGATCACCGGCGGCTACAGCGGCATCCTCACCGGCAAGACCGGCAAGACGCACCAGGCGGTGGAAGACATCAGCGTGATGCGCGCCATGCCGCACATGACCACCCTGGTGCCCGCCGACGCCGTGGAGTTGCGCGGCATGTTGCAGGCGGCGGTGGCTACGCCCGGCCCGATGTATATTCGCCTGACGCGCGACCCCAGCCCGATCATCTTCGACAGCAGCTACCAGTTCGTCATCGGCAAGGCCGTGGTGCTGCGCGAGGGCCAGGACGTGGCGCTGATCAGCACCGGGGTCCAGCAGAGC
>CBJNAR010000855.1:0-2547 GCA_966434075.1 uncultured bacterium | reverse complement strand
TCATCCCAGTCGGTCGAGCCGTCGAAATTGATGCCGATCCAGCCCTTCGAGCCCCGGCTTGACCAGCGCCTCCCACACCAGGTTGCCCCCGGCGGACGGGGCCGCATCCGGCTGTTCGGCGGCGGGGCGCAAGAGCAGCGCCTCGATGTGGCCGCCGGTCGCCGCCTTGTGGCCCAGCAGGCGGGCGGGTAGCACCCGGCTCTCGTTCGCCACGAGCAGGTCGCCCGGCTGGAAGTAGCTCAGAATATCGGTGAAGCGCCGGTGCGCGATGGGGCCGCCGTCGCGGGGCAGCACCAGCAGGCGCGAGGAGTCCCGCGGTTGGGCCGGAGTCTGGGCGATAAGTTCGGGCGGTAAGTGATAATCGAAATCGCTGGTATGCATTAAGATCAGGTTACTTCTGGAACAGGCGTAACAGCACGTTGAGCACAATAGTCAGGATCACGCTGAGCAGGATCATGGTGACGATGGGGGCGAAGCAACTGACGTTGCCCACCTGGATGTTGATGTCGCCGGGCAGCCGCCCCAGGAACGGCACGCGCCCCAGCAGCCAGATCAGGCCGCCCAGCAGGGCCAGGCCCACCCCGGCCAGCACCAGCCATTTGCCCATCTCGCTCAGATCCATCGCCGCCTCGCCTGATAGGCCACCGCCGTATTTGCGACCGGGCCGGTTTGAAACCGGCCCCTACATCGGCCTTCCACGCTAAATAGAACGAGGGCGGGCAGGTGCCGTGGCGGACTCAGAGCGGCAGTTGGCTCTGGAGGCTGCTGTTGGCCTTGCGGCCCGGCCCGCTCAGGCCGAGATGGCTATAGGCGGCGGGCGTCACCTCGCGCCCGCGCGGTGTGCGCTGCAAGAAGCCGAGCTGGATCAGGTACGGCTCGTAGACATCCTCGATGGTGTCGGGGTCCTCGCTGGTCGCAGCGGCAATGGTCGCCACGCCGACGGGACCGCCGCCGAACTTCTGGATGATCGTCAGCAGGATGCGCCGGTCGGTCTCGTCCAGGCCGAGCGGATCGACCTCCATGCGGTTCAGGGCTTCGATCGCGACCTCGCCGGTGATGCTGCCCCCGGCGCGCACCTGGGCATAATCGCGGACGCGGCGCAAGAGCCGGTTGGCGATGCGGGGGGTACCACGCGCCCGGCGGGCGATCTCGGTCGTGCCCTCGGCGTCAATCGGCACCTGCAAGATGCCCGCCGAGCGGCTGATGATCGTCTCCATGGCCGTCTGCGTGTAGAACTCCAGGCGGTAGGGCGCGACGAAGCGGTCGCGCAGCGGCGACGAGAGCATGGCGAGCCGCGTGGTTGCCCCGATGATGGTGAAGCGCGGCAGCTTCAAGCGCAGGCTGCGCGCCGCCGGGCCCTTGCCGATGATAATGTCGAGCGCGAAGTCCTCCATCGCCGGGTAGAGAACTTCCTCCACGGCGCGGTTCAGCCGGTGGATCTCGTCGATGAACAGGACTTCGCTTTTCTGCATGTTGGTCAGGATCGAGGCGAGATCGCCGGGGCGCTCGATGGCCGGGCCGGAGGTAGTCTTGAGTTGCGCGCCCATCTCGTTCGCCAGCACGTTCGCCAGGCTGGTCTTGCCCAGGCCGGGCGGCCCGTGCAGCAGGATATGATCGAGCGCCTCCCCGCGCGCCTTGGCCGCGGCGATGGCGATCTCCAGGCTCTCCTTGACCTTCTCCTGGCCGATATATTCCGGCAGGCGCTTGGGCCGCAGGTTCTGCTCAATGACCCGCTCCGCTTCTCCCGCCCGGCCCGATATGACCCGATCTCCGCTGTCCGACACGTCTTGCTTGCCCTCACCTTGCCTTTAGAACAAACTTGCTAGTTGTCTTATTATACCACAAGCCCGCCCGCGCCGCAGGATGGCACGCTAGTTGCATTTTGCTGCTTTAGCCAGCCGCGCTACTGCGGCACAGGAGGACCAGTCATGACCAATCGCAACCTGCCGCCGGATCCGCCGGGGCCGCCCGACGACGGGCAGGCCACGCGCCGGTTCCCCACCAACGACCCGAACACGAATCCCCCCAACCCCGCCACGCCCGGCGACCCGAACGCTCCGGGGGCCGCGCCCGGTCCCGCGCCCTGGGAAACCGGCGGCACCCCGGCGCAACCACCCCGCGCGCCGTGGGAGACCACCGGCGCGCAGACGCCGCCGCCCGCCCGCGCGCCGTGGGAGACGACCGGCAGCACGCCCGCGGGCGCACCGGCGCCCGGCACGCCGTGGCCCCCGACCACGCCAGGGGCGGGCACACCGGGCGGGCCGTCGCCTTCCGACCCGACAGCCGTCTACGCGGTGCCGCCGACAGCCGGGTTGCCGCCTGAGCCGCCCGCCGCCTACCCGCCTGCCGGGGCCAACGTCGTCTACAGCACGCCCACCGAGGCGGCGCCCCCGCCGCCCCCGGTGCCGCCGCCGACCGGGCCGGTCTATCCGCCACCAAGCCAGGGGCCGGGGCCGCTGCCCTGGATCATCGGCGCCGTGGTGGCGCTGGCACTGCTGGGTCTGCTCGTGTTCTTGCTGGTCAACAATAATCGCAACCCTGTCGTGG
>CBJNAR010000854.1:0-2552 GCA_966434075.1 uncultured bacterium | reverse complement strand
CCACGGCCACCCCATTCTGCCAGCCGGTGATCTGGCGGTTGGCGGCAAAAAAGGACGACGAGCCGCTGGTCCGGCGCGCGGCCCAATAGGTGATGCCCAGGGTGATGGCGATGAACACGATGAACATAATGAGGGGGGTGGACATGGCTTATTTCCCCCCCCGCAGCGCCTTGACTTTGGCGATGATGTTCTTCGCCATGGCATCAAAGCCGGCGGCTTTGCGCAGGTAGACGTAGGCCAGGATCCAGGCCATGAAGAACTGCGACAAAGCGAAGAGGTAGGCCAGGTTCACCGGGCCGAGGATCTTGGTGTCCATAAAGCTCGGTGCGTAGCACACGAGTACGAGTAGGGCAAAGTAGTAGACGATGAAGAAGATTGTCGCCGGCGCGATGAAGCGGACTTTGGCCGCCACCAGTTGCCGGAACTCATCCATCGCCGCTACCTGATCCCAGGGAGCCACATCCACGTCTTCCGTTGCGGTGAGTTCGTGCTGCGGTTTCGGAGTGCTGCGTCCCAACGATGTAATATCGGTTGCGGACCCGACCACGGGCGTCAGATCACCCGGTTCCGGTTCCAACCGTGCGCCTGCCTGTGCCATTGCGGTGCCCTCCTCTATGCGGTTGTGCGGCAATCCTCCCTTACCCATGCGACGGGCGCGGTTTCTGCCCGTGCTTGGCGGAGAAGTATAGCAGTGCATGAGAAGGCTGTCAATATGATCGGGTAATGAATTTACATACGGGAATAGTCCGCTGTCATGGCCTAATCAGGGTGTGAGCAGCGCGCCGGTGACCGCGCCCAGCTTCACCTGGATATGCCCGCCCTGGACGGTGTAGGCAGTGCCGCCGCTCAGGCGATCTTTGAGCACGGTGCCGTCGGGGGCCAGCCCCTCCAAGTCGAGGTCCAGCGTCTGCTCGGCGGACCCGGCGTTCAGGGCAACCACCGCCGTGCCCGCCTGGTCATGCCGGGCGTAGGCATAGAGCCGGTTGTCGTTGTGGACCAGCAGCGTCGTCGTGCTGCCGGTGCGCAGCGCCGAGACCTCGTGGCGGGCCGCGCCCAGCGCCCGGTAGTAAGCGATCAACGCCTGGTCCTCGCTGCCCCAGGGGTAGGTGCGCCGGTCGTCGGGGTCGGCGCCCCCTTCCAGGCCCGCCTCGTCGCCATAGTAGACGGTGGGCGGCCCGGCGCTGGTGAATTGCAGCAGGGCCAGCAGGCGCAGCCGATTCTTATCCCCGCCCACAACGGTCAGCGCGCGCTCTTTATCGTGCGAGTCGATGGTGTTCATCGAGGCCAGGATGGCGTTGGGCGGATAGTCCTCGCGCAGCGACGCCAGTTGGTTATCCAGTTCCTCGGCGGGCACGCGATATTCGGGCTTCACGAAGCCCACGGTCGCGTCCAGGAAGCGGTAGCTCATGGTGCCGTCCCACTCGTCGCCGGAGAGGTACTGCGTCGCGTTCGTCCAGAACTCGCCGATAAGCACGGCGTCGGGGAAGGCCCCGCGCACATTCGTGCGGAAGTCGCGCCACCAGGTTTCGCTCTTGTACTGCGGCGCGTCCAGCCGCCAACCCGCAGCGCCCGCCTGGAGCCAGCGCTTGGCGATGGCGTCGGGCCCGCGGAAGATGAAATCGCGCACCGGGTCCACCTCCTGCAGCGCAGGCAGCGTGTCGAAATTGCCGAAGGTCAGATACCATTTCGGCCACTTGGGGAAGCGGTACCAGCCGAAATAGGGCGAGTCTTTGGCCTCGAAGGCGCCGCTGGTCGGGTAGCGGCTGTAGCGGTCGAAGTAAAGGCTATCGCTGCCCGTGTGGTTGAACACGCCGTCGAGGATCACGTGCATGTTGCGCTTCTTGGTCTCGGCGATCAGCCGGTCGAAGGTCTCCTGCGTGCCGAAGCGCGGCGCGATCTTGGTGTAGTCGCGCGTGTCGTAGCCGTGGTTCGAGGCGGAGTCGAAGATCGGGTTGAGATAGAGGACGGTGACGCCCAGGCTTTGCAGGTAATCGAGCTTATCGATCACGCCCTGCAAGTCGCCGCCGAAAAAGTCGTTGCCGCCCTGCGGCTTGTCGCCCCAGGCGCTCTTGATCGTCGTGCCGTCATAGAACGGTTGGCCCGCCGCTGTATCGTCGCCGGGGTCGCCGTTGTTGAAGCGGTCAGGGAAGATCTGGTAGATCACGGCGTCCTGCAGCCAGGCGGGCACGGTCCACTGCGGGTCATAGCTGTTGATCGAGTAGTCGTTGTCGTTCGGCCCGCCCACGGCTTCGCCCTTGCCGCCGTCGCGGTCCTTGTCGTCCTCATAGGCACCGCCCGCGCCGCCGTCCTGCACCTGGAAGCGATACCAGAACACGTTGGGCGTCTTGGGCGTCGCCAGGTCCACCCCCCAGTAGTCGGCATCGCCGTCGCGCTTTTCCAGCGTCATGGGCAGCAGGGTCTGGTTGCCGGCCCGGCTATCCCAGACGCGCACGTTGGCCGCGGTCAGGTCGCCGGCCCCGGGCTTGAGGCGCAGATGGACCACCGTGCCCGCGGGCACCGCGCCGCGCGGGGAGCGGTAGGACGGGGCGCGG
>CBJNAR010000853.1:0-2553 GCA_966434075.1 uncultured bacterium | reverse complement strand
GGTGCCGGAGAAGAATCGCGATTGGAGAACCCGCACGATGGCGCAGCGCACAATCATCCTCGTCCGGCATGGACAAACCGACCTGAGTACCGCGCCCATCGACAAGCTGGGCAACGGCTTGACGGTGCTGGGCATCCAGCAGGCCGAACTGACCGGGCGGCGGCTGGCGGGCCTGCCGGTGACGGCGATCCGCCACAGCACGGCCCGGCGGGCCCAACAGACGGCGGAGATCATCGCCGCGCAGTTTCCCGGCGTGCCGGTGCAGGGCGACCCGGTGCTGCTCGAATGCATTCCCGCCTATCCGCCGGCCTTCGTCGAGTGGTACAGCGGCGTCGCGGGCGCGCCGCCCGCCGCCGATACAGTGCCCGCGGCAATGCGCTTCTGGCTCACCCTGTGGCCGCCGGGTACGCCCTGGCCGGTGATGGCCGCGGAGGTCGCGCAGGCCGCAGCCGCCTTCGACCGCTATTTCGCGCCGCCGCCCGAGGGCGTGGGCGATGAGTACGAGATCATCGTCTGTCACGGCAACATCATCCGCTACTTCATGCTGCGCGCCTTGCAGGCGCCGCCCGAACTCTGGATCCACGCCGACATCTACAATTGCGGCATCTGCGACATTGTGGTGCGTGGTGAGCGCGGCACCCAACTGTTGTCGTTCAACGACAGCGGCCACCTGCCCGCCGAGTTACGCATGTTCTTCTAGAAGGTTACCGCATGGTCCCATCCTGGTTGCACTTTATCGAGCGCCCGTTTCCGAGCGCGAACATGGTCCTCATCACCGGGTCGCGGCCCCTGCTGGTCGATCCCGGCTTCGGCAGCGACCGGGCCGCCACTGCGGACCTGCTACGCGCGGCGGGCATCCCACCCGAACGGCTGGCCCTGATCGTCAATACGCATTATCACAGCGACCACATTGGCGGCAACTATGCCCTGCAACACGCCTATGGCCTGCCGGTGGCTGCCCACGCCGTCGAAGCCGCCCAGGTTAACGCCCGCGATCCGCAGACCGGCATGGCCGTCTGGCTGGACCAGCCCATCGAACCCTATACCGTCCAACAACCGTTGCGCGACGGCGACGAGATCGACACCGGGGCCGTGCGCCTGCGCGTGGTGCATACGCCGGGGCACACCCGCGGGCACATCGCCCTCTACGCGCCCGCCGAGGGGATCCTGATCGCGGGCGACGCCCTGCACGCCGCCGATGTGCCCTGGATCAACCGCTTCGGCGAGGGCGCGGATGCGCTGGAGCGGGCGCTCGCCACGCTCGACCGGCTGGAAGCCCTGCCGCTGCGCTGGGTCTGTTCCGGCCACGGCCCGGCCATCACCGATCCGGCGGCGGCCCTCGCCAAGACCCGTCGGCGCTATACGCAGTGGCAGCAGGCGCCCGAGCAACTCGCCTGGCATGCCTGCAAGCGCATCTTCGCCTACGCCCTGATGATCCGCGACGGCTTGTCGAAAGCCGAGGTCCGGCCCTATCTACTCAGCCGCGCCTGGTTCGCCGACTACAGCCGGCACGTCTTCGGCGTGCCCCCGGAGGACTTCGTCGAGCGCTTCCTGGCCGAGATCCTGCGCGTGGGCGCGGGCGTCTGGCAGGACGGGCGGTTGGTGGCGCGCACGCCGCACATCCCGCCGCCGCCCGGCTGGCTCGCGGCGCCCGCCCGGCCCCAGGATTGGCCCGCCGTCCCCTTCCCTGCCCCGATAGATTCGACCAACAGCAAGGATCTGTGAGTTAAAGAGGAGGTTTTTCGATATGGCAAAGCGATCTGCGCAAGTGGCTTACCCAATATCACTTTTCTCCGGCCTGATTCTCCTGCTCTGGGGAGTATTACGGTTGATCGTTTTCGACCCCTCCACGTATTCGCCTTCTATCGCGACGTGGCATGTGATAACCGTTCCTCTGCTGGTCCTGAATTGCGGCGCGTTGGTCGTCGCGTATTTACTCCACGAGGAGCTTGAGCGCTACAGTTTCAAGCTGTCGATCCGTGTAGTGATTGGCCTGTTGAGTGCCGTTCTTGTCTTGTGGCTGATGAATGTCGGCGCGGAGGTATTCTTCGGTCCTATTTTGACGGGCTGAGACAGCAGCCTCAAGCGCCGGCGCGGCGCAGGCCGGCCAGGATCTCAGCGTAGGCGATCGCATCTTCCCAGCCGTAGCCGTGGTCCTCGATGCTCCACCAGGCCGACAGCACCGCCTGGGCCAGCGCCCAGCCGCGAATCCGCGCCCGCTCGAAGCCCAGCTCGTCGGCCAGTTGGTCGATGCGCCGCGCCATCATGGCACGGGGATTGTGCGCCTTCAGCACACGGCGGGCCGGATTGCGCAGCAGCGCACCGGTCTCGTAGGCCGCCTCGCCAACCACACCCTTCGGGTCCAGTGCCAGCCAGGCCTGGCGTTGCGCGCTCTCCTCGAAGAGCCGAGCATTCTCAATGGCGACCGCAGCCTGGGCCGCGAGCACCGTGAGGAGTTCGCGGTCCTGCGGCGTAAAGTTTCGCCCAGGTTGGGCATGCGCCACGAACAGCACCCCCACGAGCCGATCGTGATACAAGAGGGGTTCGGCTATG
>CBJNAR010000852.1:0-2557 GCA_966434075.1 uncultured bacterium | reverse complement strand
CGCCGGCGAGCCAGCCCGCCGTCGGTGGCCGTGTAGACCACATGGTCCTCGGACACATCGAACAGCGCGCCGGTATAGGCGGCGGCGCCCGCCGGGGGCGGATCGCTGGTCAGGCGCAACACCGGCCCCACGTCGAGCGGCACCCGTTCGAGCGCGGCGCGCTTGTCGTGGCTGCGCTGGTAGATCACGTAATCGCCCTCGGCCCACTGGGCCGCTCCCACCTGCTGCACCGCCGCGATAAGGCCGGGCGTGAGGCGCGGGCGTAAGAAGCCGGGACGCGTTTTCAAAGGATCCACATTGACCTCCGAAGGGCGAACAGGGCGGCAAGCCGGCAGCGCACAGGCGCCGCTGCCAGTCTAGCAAAAGCGCCCCGCGCTTGTCAAACCCGCCCCCCGCCCCTCAAGGGGCGGGCTACGTTAACAAAGGCCGCCTGCGCGGCCTGTTAGTTTTCTCCAATAGCCCAGCCCGCGCAGGCGGGCTTCGTCGCGTTAGCCCGCCCCTTGAGAGGCCGGGCGCTGTCGCCCAAGGATGGAACCCTCGCGGTAGCGCGTCTTGACGAAAGCCGGGAGCTTCGCTAAGATAGGAATAGACAGTAATCGGGACCAATTTCAGGGTTTGCATACAGCCGGTTTCCCGCCGGCGGCGCGTCCGCAAATGCCGGAGCCACGCGCCGATTGAGGAGCCACGTGCCGAACACGATCTATGTGCTGGGGCATAAGAACCCCGATTCCGACGCCATTTGCGCGGCCATCGGCTACGCGGCGCTGTTGCGTGCGCAGGGCCATCCCGAAGCGGTGGCCGCCCGCCAGGGGCCGGTGCGCCGCGAGACGGCCTACATCCTGGAACGCTTCGGCCTGCCCATGCCGCTGCTCGTCACCGACGTGCGGCCCCGTGTGGTCGATGTCATGACCAGCCCCGCCGTCACCGTCCACCAGGACACCTCGCTCTATCAAGTAGGCGAGATCCTGCAACGCCAGAGCATCCGCGCCGTGCCCGTGGTCGACGACACCGGCCACCTGGTCGGCGTGACCGGCATCGAGGACTTCGCCCGCAGCTTCATCAGCGGTCTCGAACTCGACCAGATCGACCATGTGCCGCTCGACCTGGACAACGTGCTGAGTTCGCTGGACGGCCGCCTGCTCGTCGCCGCGCCGGACCGCCCCCTGCGCGACCGCATCATGGTCGCCGCCATGGAGATCGACTCCATGCTCAAGCGGCTCGCGCCCGATATCCTGCTGGTCATGGGCGACCGCGAAGACGCCCAGCGCGCCGCCATCGAGTTCGGCGTCGGCGCCCTGGTCATCACCGGCGACCACCCGGTCTCGCCGGAGATCCTCGAAATGGCCCGCGAACGCAACGTCACCGTCATCGCCGTGCGCCACCACACCTATACCACCGTGCGCCTGCTCATGCTCAGCCCGGCCATCCGCCACATCATGCGCAAAACGGTCATCACCTGCGAGCCCGACGACCTGGTCGAAGAGGTGCAGGAGATCTTGCGCTCCGGCACCACCCGCGCGCTGGTCGTCGTGGACGAGGACCGCACGGTGGTCGGCCTGATCAGCCGCAGCAATCTGCTGCGCACGGTGCGCCGCCGGGTGGTGCTGGTGGATCACAACGAGCGCGGCCAGGCCGTCGCCGGGATCGAGGAGGCCGACGTCATGGGCCTGATCGATCATCACCGCGTGGCCGACTTCCAGACGCGCACACCGCCCTTTATCCGCATGGAGCCGGTGGGCGCCACCAGCACGATTGTCGCCAAGCTGTTCATGGAGGGCAACGTGCCCATCCCGGCGCCCATCGCCGGGGCGCTGCTCAGCGGCATCCTGGCCGACACGCTGCTGTTCCGCGGCCCGACCACCACGCCCGAAGATCGGCGCGTGGCGGCCATCCTGACCGAACTGGGCGGGGTGGACATGGAGGAACTGGGCACACGCATCCTGAACATCGCCTCCGATGTCTCCGAGCGCTCGGCCGAGCAACTGCTGCTGGCCGACTTCAAGGAGTTCACCGCCGAGGGCCGGCGGTTCGGCATCGGCACCATCGAGACGACCAACGGCGACGAGGTGCTGGCCCGCCGCGACGAAATCCTGACCGCGCTGCGCCAACAGCAGGAGCGCGGCTACACCAGCGTGATCTTTGCCGTGATCGACATCCTGCACGAGCGCACCACCCTGCTGGTGGTGGGCCACCCGGAAGCCGTGGCCGCCACGTTCGACGCGCCGTTGGTGGACGGCTGCGCGATCCGGTTGCCCGGCATCCTCTCGCGCAAGAAGAACATCGTGCCGCAGTTGACCCCGCTGGCCCAGCGCATTGCCCGGCATGGATGATCGCCGGGGCGGGCGCGGGCGGCCCCGCCCCCCGGCCCCCGCCAAACGCCCGCCGCGCCCGCCCGCCGATGCGCCACCGCCTGCCCGGCGCCCCGCGACCGGCCCCTGTCACCGCGCCCGACCCGATGCGCCGCAGCTTCTACACCGCGCTCTACCACGCGTTCATGGGGCCGAGCCTGTTCATGGACAGCGACGGCCGCTATCGCGGCCCGGACAACGCCGTGCAC
>CBJNAR010000851.1:0-2561 GCA_966434075.1 uncultured bacterium | reverse complement strand
CCGTATAGGAGATCCCATGGCTCGAACGATCACCTGTTCGATCATGTCCAGATGGCCCATTATCTACTCAAATTAAGTAGCCTCCTTTTTGCAGAAGAATACCCGACCAAGTGATGTGTGCATCCGGGCATTTTCCTATACTAAGGACAGTAAGCGCGAAACGAAGCGCGAGCCGGAAACGCAGGCAATCACGATCTACAGAAAGGACGGCATTCCAATGATGAACAACATTTATAATCTGGAACAACGCATGCACGAAGAAGTAGCGCACCGGGCAGCGGGCGCGAAGCGTCGCGATCTCTCGCGCCGGGCGGTGGTCCGTACTGCGCCGGTAGTTGCCACTCGTATTGTGCTGCGCTTCGGGCGCCTGGTCATCACCTGGGCCTAGTCGCGGGTGGGGCGCCGGGCCGACCTCGGTGCCCCTGCCGGGCCTTGGCCCGCCTTGGGTATCGACATCATCGGGTTATGCTATAATACCTCCTGGGTCCCGCTTGGCAACTGCGCGGCAACGCTCCTACAGGAGAGACTCCCCGATGACTGGCCGCCCGACCGGCATGGTTACTTTCCTGCTTACCGACATCGAGGGCAGTACGCGGCGTTGGGAGGCCCACCCGGACCTGATGCCCGTGGCCTTTGCGCGCCAGGAGGCCATCCTGCGGGAAGCCGTCGCCGCCTATGGGGGTTGGGCATATAAGCAGGTCGGCGATGCATTTCAGGTCGCCTTCCAGGCTGCGCCGGCAGCGCTTGCCGCCGCTCTGGCCGCGCAGCAGGCGCTCGCCGCCGAACCCTGGCCCCCGGCCATCGGCCCCGTGCGGGTGCGGATGGCTTTGCATACCGGGAGCGCCGAGGAACGCGGCGACGATTACGTCGGCCCCCCGCTCTACCACGCCCATCGCTTGCTGAGCGCCGGGCACGGCGGCCAGGTCCTGCTCACGGCGACGACGCAGGCCCTGATCCGCGACAGCTTGCCTCCTGGCGTCACGCTGCGCGACCTTGGTGAGCGACACCTCAAAGATCTGGCCCATCCGGAGCACATCTGGCAGGCCAGCGGACTGGGCCTCCCCGTCGATTTCCCGCCCCTGAAAACCCTGGACACCCGGCCCAACAATCTGCCGATGACGCTTACGCCGCTGATTGGCCGCGCCACGGAACGGGCGCACGCGGAGGCCCTGTTCGCGCAGCCCGACGTGCGCTTGCTCACGGTAACGGGGCCGCCCGGCGTCGGCAAGACCCGGTTCGCGCTGCAACTGGGCGCCGATCTCTTGCCCGAGTTCGCGGATGGCGTCTGGTTCATCGCGCTGGCGGCGGTGGAAGATGCCGATTTGCTCACAGCGACGATCGCCGGGGCTCTCGGCTTGCGACAAGAACCCGGGCGCCCGCTCCTGCCGAGCCTGCTGGACCACTTGCGGCGCCAGCAGGTGCTGCTGATCCTGGACAACTTTGAGCAGGTCTCGGAGGGGGCGAGCCTGGTGAGCGATCTGCTGGGCGGCGCGCCGGGGCTGAAGGTCCTGGTCACGAGCCGGGTGCGGCTGCATCTGCGGGGCGAGAAGGAACTCGCGCTGGTCCCGCTCGCGCTGCCGCCAGCCGATCCGCGCCCGGTTCCGGATGCGCTGGCCCGCATTCCCGCAGTGGCCCTCTTTGTCGAGCGCGCGGCCGATATCCAGCCCGGCTTCACGCTCACGCCGGAAAATGCGGGCGCGGTCGCGGCCATCTGCCGGCGCCTGGACGGACTGCCCCTGGCGATCGAGCTGGCGGCGGCGCGGAGCAAGATCCTCGCGCCGCCCGCGCTGCTGGCACGCCTGGAGAGCCGACTGCCGCTGCTGACCGGCGGCGCCGGCGACCTGGCGGCCCATCAGCAGACGTTGCGCGATACCATCACCTGGAGCTACAACCTGCTGGGCGTGGCGGAGCAGCAGTTATTCCGGCAACTGGCGGTGTTTGCCGGGGGCTTCACGCTCGCGGCGGCGGAGGTCGTGTGTGGCGGGTCGGCCACAGGTGCTGCCGCCACCGGGATACTGGACAGCCGTGTCGCCCGCGGTTTGCCTGTCCCCGATGTGCTGGATCGGCTTACCGCGCTATTGGACCAGAGCCTGCTGCAAAGCGATCCGGGGGAAGAGACCCGCTTCCGCATGCTGGAAACGATCCGCGAGTACGCCGGGGATCGGCTGGCGGCGAGCGGGGAAGCAGCCGCGATCCGGCGGCGCCACGCGGCATATTTCCAGGCCCTGGCCGAGGCAGCGGATGCCGGGTGGCAGGGCACGCGGCAGGCCGTCTGGCGGCAGCGGCTGGCGGTGGAGCATGACAACCTGCGGGCGGCGCTCGGCTGGGCGCAGGAGACGGCGCAGTGGGAACTGGGGGCGCGCCTGGCGGGCGCGCTGGCCCGGTTCTGGGCCACGCACGGCTATTTGGCCGAAGGACGGCGCTGGCTGGAATGGGCGCTGCAGGCCCCGCCCACGTTGCCGGTGGCCGGCCGTGCGCGCCTGCTCGATGGCGCAAGCGAGATCGCCTACTGGCAGGCGGACTACGCCGCCGCCCGCGCCTGGGCCGAGGAGGCGCTGGCG
>CBJNAR010000850.1:0-2565 GCA_966434075.1 uncultured bacterium | reverse complement strand
ATCAGGCCCCAGGCGATCAGCCACTTGGGCGCGACGTGCGCCGCGAAGTTCCCCACCAGCACGCTCGCCAGCACCATGCCCCCGGCGAAGGCAATGTCCACCACGCTGATACGCCAGGCCAGGTCGGCGGCGGTGAAGCCGAACTGCGTGCGCAGGAACACAATCCAGAGCACGTTGATCGCTCCGATACCCAGGTTCAGCACGGCGAACACCACGGCCAGGATGACGATGGCGCGGTTGAACACCAGCGCCTTGAGGCCCACCAGGAGATCCTGCCCGACCTGGCGCAGCGCCGAGCCGTCGGCGCTGCCGGCAGACGGAAGGGCCGCCGCCGGTGTGCCCGGTACGCGGATCAGCAGGATGGCCCCGGCGGAGATAAGAAACGAGAGCGCGTTGATGGCAAAGGCCACCCACTGATTGCCCGACCCGGCGGCGGCGAAAGTGGCCCCGGCCAGCGCCGGGCCGATGAACTGGGCCAGCATCTGCGAGGTCTGCGACAACGCGTTGGCCGCCGTCAACTGCTCGGCGGGCACCAGGCGCGGGATGAGCGCCCCCTTGGCCGGGTTGAACAGGGTGCCGACGGTCGACAGGGCAAAGGCCAGCGCATAGAGCACCAGCAGTTGGTGATTCTGGAAAGCGGGAATCAAGCCAAGCGACAACCCGGCGCGCAGCACGTCGGAGACGATCATCGTGCGCCGCCGGTCCCAGCGGTCGACGAAGACGCCGGCCAGCACCCCGAACAGCAGCCGGGGCAGCGTCAGCGCGATCATCAGGCCCGAGACCGCCTGCGTGGTGGCCGCCGCCTCCGACTCGAACCCGCTGACGACGACCATCAACGCCAGGAAGGCGAAGTAGTCGCCGATCTGCGACACCACCTGCCCCAGCCAGAGGTTGCGGAAGCCGCTGTGCCGCAACACCGTCATGAAATTGGCGCGTGGCAGCGGTCTATCGGCGGCGGGGGTGGCATCCGGCCGCTCGGCCACGGCCACGCCGCCCTGCTTGCTCTCTTCCATACTGCTTATCTCCAGTGCACTACCTGAGTCCATAGCAGATGACTATACCCGGCGGAGGCGGCCTGCGTCAACCGGCCCCGGCTATGCTGGATTATCTATATCCGCCCCGCCTTGTCAAAAGCGGATTCTCTATGTGGGAGCAATACGAGTTCGTCCGAGTTGAATACGCGCACCGCGTTTTCCAGGTTTCGCCCGCCGCGGCTCGGCCCGCAGCACATCTAGATCAGGCCGCGCAGGCGGCCTTCGTAACAATAGCCGGCGGCTTATGGGGTATACCCCAGGCGGGCGCGCGGTGCGGGCCGGGGCGAAACATGCTATAATAGCCGCGACCGGCGCGACATACGTGCCGGGCGGTCCCGGACGCTCGGCTCTCCGCCGCCGGGACCCGCTTCAGGAGGGTCGCTTGGCGTTTATACCACTCGTCATCACGGTTGTCATGGGCATCATGGCCGGGGGCATGGTCGCGCTCGCGCTCATCGGTCCCCGCCACATGCAGAATATCTTCGGCATCCTGGCCCTGTTCGGGGTGGTGCTGGGGCTGGCCGCCGCCGTCATCGGCCAGCCGCTCTGGCCCACGCTGATCAACAACCTCCTCGACCTGATCCTCTCCGGCTTTATCGGCTATGCCGTCACGACCTACTTCGTGCTCTCCTATCAGCCGAAGCCGGAGATCAACCCGCCCGCGCCGGGCGAAGCCCAGACGGCCCAGCGCGACGGGCCGGGCAAGACCGCCGTGATCTATTTCGCGCCCGGCGAGTCCGCCCAATACGACGGGCGCATCGCAGCGCGCGGCTTCGACACGATCGACTATCCCGAAGCGTTGCCGCCGACGTTGCTGCGCCCGCTCTATCTGAACGACCTCAAACGCAAATATGAAGCCGTCGGCGCCAGCCCGCACCGGGCCATCCACTTGAAGCTGGCGCAAAAGGTGCAAGACCGGCTGGGCAAACGCTACAAGGTCTACATCGCCTTCTATAACGACCATCCCAGCCTCACCGAGGTGGCCGCCGAGGCCGTGCGCGAGGGGGCGCGCCGCCTGATCATACTCCACGTCCGGCTGACCAGCCCTCCGCCGAGCGTCAAGCCCGAAGAATGGCTCGATGCGGCGCTGCGCCTGAAGCGTTACGGGGTGCGCGTCGTCGAGACGGCGCCGCTGTGGAACTCGGACCTACTGCCGCGCGTGTTCGTGCGCCGGGCGCTGGCCGCCACCGAAGGCCTCGACCGGGCCACCGTGGGGCTGATGTTGATCGGCCAGGGCCATCCCCTGCCGCGGCGCGCGGTGCCCGAAGCAAAGGACGTGCCGCCCCCCTTGCAACGCCAGAACCAGGAACTGACCTTTCAGAAACGGGTGCGCCAGGCGCTGATCCGGGCCGGCTTCCCCGACGATCAGGTCGTGCCCGCCTGGCTGCAATGGCAGCATCCCACCATCGAGGGCGCCTATGCCCAACTGGTGGCCGAGAGTTGCCGGCGCATCTTCTGGATCGGCACCGGCCTGATGACCGACAGTATGGTGACCCTCTACGACATCCCGGCCATTCTGCGGCCCGCTGCC
>CBJNAR010000849.1:0-2565 GCA_966434075.1 uncultured bacterium | reverse complement strand
AGGCTGAAATCGTAGCCCGCGTAGATCATGCCCGCGACGATGTGCATCATCAGGTTGGTCGAGCCGCCCACGGCGCTATGCACACGCACGACGTTGGCGATGTTGCGCGCCACGATCTCGCCCAGCGAGAAGGCCGGGTTGTTGATCACGCCGAAGAGCGCGTCCACGGCGGCGTTGACCTGCGGCTGGGTGGGCGGCAGGGTCAGCAATTCGACGGCAGGGTGGACCAGCCCGAAGGCGGCGACCACGTCGCGCGAGGAGTTGCCGGTGCCGTGGAAAGCGCAGATGCCGCCCTGGGCGTCGCAGGTGTGCACGGCCAGTTGCTTCTCCAGGCGCTTGTGCTCGGCGGCGGTCATGATGCCCTCTTGCGTGGCCCGCTCGAACAGCGACTGGTAGACCTCGACCGACGTGCACTGGAGGATATATTCCAGGTTGTCGTAGATGTCCTCGGCCAGGTCGGCCAGCCCGGCGGCGGTAGCGCGGGCGGCGATGGCGCGGATCTCGGTCACGATGTCGGGCGGGATGCTGCCGCCCTTGAGCACGTGGGCGGGCGCGAAGGTGGCGAACACCGGCGCGTCGCCGCGCATCCGGCGCACGCGGTCGAGGTGGGCGAGCGCGGCGACAATCGCCAGGGGCGTCTTATCGCAGCCCTGGATGACGAAGGCGCCGTGGTACTGCTGCCCCTCCATCTGGTTGACCACCATGGCCGTCACGGCGTTGCGCGCCTGCAACGAGTACGACATGCCCATGGTGCTCTGGGCCGTGCCGTCGCAGACGACGGGGATGCTGAAATAGAACGGCACGCCGCCGTCTTCCCAGATGCGCACCGCCGCCCGCAACATGGTGTCCCAGTCCTTCACGTGGGCCGGGTGGTCGGGCGAGCCGCCAATCACGGCGATGCGCGGCGCGTTGGCGTCGAGCCGGTCCACGATGGCTTCCAGGGTGCAATCGGTCTTCACGCCGTGCAACTGGCGGGCGCGGTCCAGCAGGGCGGCCACCGTGATCGGCTCGTTGGCTTTGCCCTGCACATGATCGCGGAAGGGGTTGCGCCCGGTATGGATAGTGATCGGCTGCATCGTCTTGCCTTTCCATTCAGGTGCCGACCCGGCCCTCGCGCTCGACGAACTCGAAGCCGGGCGTGGGGCTGTAGCAGGTCCAGCCGCCGTCGACCAGCAGCGTGTTGCCGTTGATGAAGCCGGCCTCGTCGGAGGCGAGGAACAGCACGGCGGCGACCACGTCGCGCGGCCAGCCGGGGCGGCCCACGGGAATGACCCCGGCCCATTTCGTCTCGTAGTCGGGATCGTCGGCCAGGTTGCGCTCGTTGACGATGGCGCCCGGCGCCACGGCGTTGATGGTGATGCCGTAGGGCGACAGTTCCAGCACCAGATTGCGGGCTAGCATCTGGATGCCCGCCTTGCTCATGCCGTAGGCGGAGAGGTATTCGACCGCCTGCACACCCGTCACCGACGAGGTGAGGATGAGCCGTCCGCCACTGCCCTGCTTCACCATTTCGCGGGCCGCCGCCTGCGCGGTGAAATAGGTGCCTTTGAGGTTGGTGTTCACCACCGAGTCGAAGGCTTCTTCAGTGTAGTCGAGGAACTTGCCCCAACTGGTGATGCCCGCGTGGCAGCAGGCGATGTCGATGCGCCCGAACTCCTGCACCGTGCGCGCGACCAGGTCGCGGCATCCGGCCACGGTGCCCACATCGGCGCCCACGGCGAGGGCCTGGCCGCCGCCCGCCCGGATCTTCGCCACGGCGCCCTGCGCGCCCGCCTCGTCGGTGTAGTAATTGGCGACGACCGCCGCGCCGGCATGGGCCAACCCGATCGCCAGGTCGTGCCCGATGCCCTTGCTGGCGCCCGTCACCAGGGCCACTTTGCCCGCCAGATTTGTCATGCCTTCCTCCGCTAGAGCCACCACCCTGATTCTGATGGGCGGCGGGCCGGTTTGAAACCGGCCCCTACACCGCGTTCCCGGCTCAGATGTGCTTCGCGGTGGCGGCGCTGACCCGCTGGAACTGCGGCGCCAGCGCGGGGTACAGCGCCTGGTAGATCGGATAATAGTCGGCGTAGACCGCGGCGGCGGGGCCGGGTTCCACCCGGTCGGTGATGCGAATCGTCGCCGCGCAGGCTTCGGCCACGCTGCCGTAGAGACCGGCGCCCACCCCGGCCAGCAGGGCCGCGCCGAAGGCGGCGCCCTCGGTCACGTTGGTCAGCACGATCTCGGACTCGCACACGTCGGCCAGGATCTGCCGCCAGAGCGGGCTGCGCGCGCCGCCGCCCGACGCCCGCACCTGGGTGATCTCCAGGCCCATGGCGCGCATCAACTCCAGCGAGTCGCGCAAGCCGTAGGCTACCCCTTCCAGCACGGCGCGTACCATGTGCGCCTTCTCGTGGCGCAGCGTCAGCCCGAAGTAGACGCCGCGCGCGTCGGGATCGGGGTAGGGGGTGCGCTCGCCGGTCAGGTAGGGCAGGAACAGCAGCCCTTCGGACCCCGCGGACGCGCCGGCCGCCTGCGTCGTCAGCAGGTCGTGGACATCGGTCACTGCCGGGCGAACCTGGCGAT
>CBJNAR010000848.1:0-2568 GCA_966434075.1 uncultured bacterium | reverse complement strand
CTTATCCGATTCGCCTGGATCTGTTGATCAGTTGGCCGGTGGCCCTGGCGGTGGTCAGCGCCGCCGCCGCGCTCGGCGCGCTCTGGCTGGTGCGCCGGGTGGTGGGCGACCCGCTCTGGCCGAACCCGCCCTGGCTGCGCCCTGTGCGGGCGGCGGCCCAGGCGGTGATCGGCGTCCAGACGGCGATCAGCCTTATCTTCATGGCCGTGCAGGGCTGGCTCTTCTCGCCGGTGCTGGTGCTGCCGCAGAATCTGTTTGGCTTCGCGCTGGGTGTCCTGGTGGTGCTGATCAGCCTCTCGTTTGTCACCGGCTGGTTCACGCGGGTCGGGGGCGGGCTGTTGATCGCGCTCACGCTGCTCACGTTCGTCCTGTACCCGGTCGCCTACGCGCTGGAGCAACTGCTGTTCCTGGGCATCGGCGTATATTTCCTGCTGATGGGGCGTGGGCTGTTCCAACCGGTGTGGTCCCCGGCACGCCGGCTGGCGAACATCTGGCGGCCCTACCAGACCCTGGCGTTGCCCGCCTTGCGAATCGGCACGGGGCTGTCGATCCTGGTGCTGGCCTTCACCGAGAAGCTTCTCAATCCGGGGCTGGCCCTGGCCTTTCTGCAGACTCACCCCACGTTTAATTTCATGCGGTTGCTGGGCCTGACCTGGTTCACCGATGAGCGGTTTATCGTCGCCGCCGGGATCGTCGAGGCCACCATCGGCGTGCTGCTGATTGCGGGCATCTTGCCCCGTGTGGTAATCTTGCTCATGTGGGTGCCGTTCAACGTCGCCATTCCGCTGCTGCCGCCAGTGGAACTGCTGGGGCACCTGCCGGTTCTGGCCGTGATGTATGTTGTCTTCTTGCAAGGGCCGGGGCACGCCACTTCCTTGAGCGCGGGGGAGCCAATTCCGGAGGCGGCGGCACACGAATCGCTACAGCGAGGTATGGCGTAACGGGGCCTACAGATTCGGGATTGCGGGCAATCTATAATGGGCGAATATCCGTACACCATGCAATAGCCCGTGAAAGGCGCTTGTAGACAGGATGAGGATGCAGACACGCGCAACCGATCTTCTCCACGCCGGCAACCGCGGGGCGACCGTGGCCGCGCGCCGGTGCTGTCTGTGCGCGTGTACCGGGCTGGCCGCGCCCTGGAGCGTCCGGCCAGCCATTTACCGGAACTCGGTACCCCCTGACCTGTCTGCTTAGCCGCGGGTGGCCCTGGCTGCCCCCCGCAGCCGGAATCGTATGAATACACACGAAAGGGGTTGCCGGAGCGGCAATCCCTTTTGTTATGCCGGCGCGCCGCGCCACCAACTCAGAAAGAACCCAACGACCTATGCTGACCTATCGTTCGACCCCGAACCAGATCTCGCCGGTATTACCGCCCCCGGCCCGCGACGGCGCCGAGAGCATCGTCGACCGCATCGGCAACACGCCGCTGTTGCGCCTGGCGCGGTTGCCCGCCGCGGCAGGCGTCGCCCCCGGCGTGGAGATCCTGGCGAAGGCCGAGTGGTTCAACCCCGGCGGCTCGGTCAAAGACCGGGCGGCCTGGAGCATGATCCGTGACGGCGAGCGCCGGGGCCTGCTCACGCCCGATAAGACGATCCTCGATGCCACATCGGGCAACACCGGGATCGCCTACGCCATGATCGGCGCGGCACTGGGCTATCGCGTCAAGCTGTGCCTGCCGCGCAATGCGAGCGCCGAGCGCAAGCGGATCTTGCAGGCCTACGGGGCCGAACTCGTGCTAACCGACCCGCGCCGGGGCACCGACGGCGCGCAGCAGGAGGCCCGCCGCCTGCAGGCCGCCGAGCCTGACCGCTACTTCTACCCCGACCAGTACAACAACCCGGCCAACTGGCAGGCGCACTACGAAGGCACCGGGCGTGAAATCTGGGAGCAGACGGGCGGGCGGGTCACCCACTTCGTCGCGGTGCTGGGCACTAGCGGCACCTTCATGGGCACGGCGCGGCGGCTGAAGGAGCAGAACCCACAGATCCGCGTCTACGCCGTCCAGCCCGCCCACCCACTGCATGGCCTGGAGGGCATGAAGCACATGCCGACCGCGCTGGTGCCGGGCATCTACGACCCGGCGCTGGCCGACGAACACCTCACCGTGGAGACCGAGGAGGCCCAGGCCGTGACCCGCGACCTGGCGCGCTACGAGGGGCTATTTGCCGGGCCGTCCGGCGGGGCCGCCGTGCTGGCCTGCTTGCAGGTGGCGCGCACGCTCGACCAGGGCATCATCGTCACGGTGCTGCCCGACGGCGGTAGCCGCTATCTAAGCGATTCGTTCTGGGACGAGGGCACGGCCTGAAAGCCACGGGTATTGCACCTGTACCAAAATTCACCGCGAAGACGCGAAGGACGCGAAGATTGTTGATATTAGTCTCATTCTTCGCGTCCTTCGCGTCTTCGCGGTGCTTAATATCGCAGATAGCGCCCACCCCATAAGCACAACAACCCGCCGTCCGCATCCGGAGAGGATCGCACGGCGGGTTGTTTGCGCTGGGCGGATCTAAGCGACGAAGCGCCGGACCGTGTCGAGCAGTTGATCGAAGTCGAACGGCTTCGGCA
>CBJNAR010000847.1:0-2575 GCA_966434075.1 uncultured bacterium | reverse complement strand
GGCCGAGAACAGCAGCGTTTGCCGCTCGGCGGGCAGGTGCTTCAAAATCCGGCGGATGTCGGGCAAGAAGCCCATGTCGAACATGCGGTCCGCCTCGTCCAGCACCAGCGTTTCAACCCGCGCCAGGGCGATGGTGCTCTCGCTGATGTGGTCGAGCAGGCGGCCAGGGCAGGCCACGATGATTTCCACACCACTACGCAGTTTCTGGATCTGCGGCTGCTTGCCCACGCCACCATAGATGGTCGCACTACGCAACCCGGTGCGGCGACCCAGGGTGCCGATGGCCTCGTGGGTTTGCTCAGCCAGTTCGCGCGTGGGCGCGAGGATCAGCGCCCGCACGTGGCCGCGCGGCCCCGGCAGCAACCGCTGCAAGATGGGCAGCACGAAAGCCGCCGTCTTGCCGGTGCCGGTCTGGGCCAGCCCCATCACGTCGCGCCCGGCGAGTACCGGCGGGATCGCTTGTGCCTGGATCGGGGTGGGGGTGTGATAACCGAGGGCCTGGATACCCGCGGCGATGCGCGGGTCGAAATTAAATTCTTTGAAAGTCACTAATAATCCTTTGATACTTCATCGGGTGAGCCAACCGCCCACCCAGGCGCCGGATCGGGTTGCCCCAACGGGACTCCCGCATCCGGCGCGGTTCGAGCGGGCCGGCGCTGCCTGCCGGGATTAGCCGATATGGCAGCTAGCCAGCCCGCGCTTCTCTAAATATTGCTGATGATACTCCTCGGCCCGGTAAAACTCAGTGGCCGGGGTGATTTCGGTCACGATCGGGCGGCGGTAGCGCTTCTTGCTTTCCAGCCGGACCTTGGACGCCTGCGCCGCTGCTTGCTGGTCCGGCGTGTGGAAGAAGATGGCCGAGCGATACTGCTCGCCCACGTCGGGTCCCTGGCGGTTCAGCGTGGTCGGGTCGTGGTTCTCCCAGAACACGGTCAACAGGTCATCATACGCCACACGGGCCGGATCGTAGACCACCTCGACCACCTCGGCGTGGCCGGTCTTGCCCGAGCAGACATCGTAATAGGTGGGGTTCTTGTAATTGCCGCCCAGGTAGCCCACGGTCGTGGCGACCACACCGGGGACCTGGCGGAACGCCGCTTCCACGCCCCAGAAGCAGCCTGCCCCGAAAGTTGCCTTTTGCGTTTCCATGTACCCTGTTCTCCCTTTTGCCTCCGGCGCCATAAAGAGGCCGGACTATAGATTATACCCGATAGCGCGCCAATCTCCTAACGCGCCGGCTTCAGCTTCAGCGAGGCCGAATTGAGGCAATAGCGCAACCCCGTGGGCCGGGGGCCGTCGTCGAAGACGTGGCCCAGGTGGGCGTCGCAGGTGCTGCACAGCACCTCCGTGCGCCGCATCCAGAGGCTGCGGTCGGTCTCGGTGCGGATATTCTCCTCGGCGATGGGCGCCGTGAAGCTGGGCCACCCGGTGCCCGACTCGAACTTGGTCTCGGAGCTGAACAACTCCGCCCCGCAGCACACGCAGGTATACACGCCGGGATCGTGGGTGTGCGCGTACTCGCCCGTAAAGGCACGCTCGGTGCCCTTGCGCCGCGTGATATGGTACTGCTCCGGCGTAAGCTGCTCCTGCCACTCCGCGTCCGACTTGATCACTTTTGGTTTCATCGGTACTTCCCCCATAATTAAACCGGATAACTATGAGACCAGCACACGGATTCTGATCGGCAGCCAGGCCGGTTTGAAACCGGCCCCTACACCGCAAAATCACCGTGGCCGGCTACTATTGCTGCTCAATCATCACACGCAACGCTCGGAAGCATAAACAACGCGGGGCGTTGTTTCGAGGAAGCCGGATCGGGCAGCGGATTCGAGAACCATGAGGACATTCCATTGAATATACGTAGTGCGGGCGCAGAGGGCTTTCCGCCGGGCGGGCGGCGCGGGTGGCAGGGGCACGCGCTTTCTGATAGAATAATTGTTAACACAATCGGCGCCGCTTGCGGCGACCATCGATTATTCGACCGAACCCCGGCGCGCGTGCTGTCCACGGCCACCTGGCCGCCGGGTACGGGATCAAAGGAGAACCCCGTTGTCTAGCCTGACCAGTGATCGCGCCGCCGGCGACCACCGTTTTATCCCCGCCGACCTGCCGCCCGGCGATATTGCCGCGCTGGCCGCCCTCTACAAGAGCCTCGAAGCGCGACCCCTGCCCGACAAGGCGGCCCTGGAGACCTGGATCGCCGACTGGGAAGACCTCAGCGCGGTGGCCGGCGAACTCTTCACCGAAGCCTACGTTGCCATGACCTGCGACACCGGCGACCCGCAGCGCGAGGCGACCTACCTGCACCTCGTCGAGGAACTGGTGCCGCTGATGGAGCGCAGCCGCTTCGCCCTGCAACGCAAGCTGCTGGACACCCCCGCCGTGGCCGAACTGGACCCGGCGGCTCTTCCCGGTCTGCGGTTCGAACCGCAGGGCGCCCGGCGGCTGCGAGGCATCGGAGAGGTAGAGGTCTTTTCGGTCGCAACGGCCGGGTAGCGTGCCCGCCGTGACCGGCGAATCTCGTCTCTGCCTGCTCCAGGTGCATGCGCACCCCGACGACGAAGCGTCGAAAGGG
>CBJNAR010000846.1:0-2580 GCA_966434075.1 uncultured bacterium | reverse complement strand
GCCTGACTGGTACACATGAGCTCTGGCTGCGCCGCCCCCTGACGATGCGCGTAGGTCTCCCCATTATCCCGGAGACCGCGCAAGGCCCGCTACATGCGCGCGTTGCGGCGCTCACCAAGCGCCTGTCGGCAGCTATGCAGGCCCTCCTGCCCGGCGATTCGGTTGCAGGCCGCCACAAGCCACTCTGCGCCTGGTTGACGCAAATGGATCGCCGGGTGGCGCCGGCAGCCGACCATGGCACCGAGGGAGGGTGAGGAGGATCATGCTCCCGATCGCGGCTCCGCCCCCGGCGGGCGGCACATCCCCCCGCAGCCGGATCTTCACCCTCCCCGACGGGCGGGCCCTGGCATTTGCCGAATGGGGCGACCCGGCAGGGCATCCGATCTTCTTGTTTCATGGCACGCCCGGTTCCCGGCTCACCCGCCCTGCTGATGAGGCGCCAGCCCGTGCCCGCGGGGTACGCCTGATCACCGTAGACCGGCCGGGCTACGGTCGCTCGGATGCCCAACCCGGCCGCCAACTCCTCGCCTGGCCCGCCGATATCGCTGCCCTGGCTGATGCCCTCCACCTGGCAACGTGGGCCGTCGTGGGAGTCTCGGGCGGCGGGCCGCACGCTCTCGCTTGCACCTACCAACTCCCGCACCGCGTGGCCGCCGTCGCCCTGGTCGGCGGCGTCGCACCGCTAGACCAGGCCGGTGCACAGGAGCAGATGCTGCGAGTCTATCGCCTGGCCATACGCCTGTCGAATCATCTCCCGAAGTGGCCGGCGAGGGGGCCCGCCCGCGTGGGCTCTGGTCTCATGCGGCGCTATCCCCATGTGGCCATCCCGCTGCTCACTGCGCGGTTGCCTGCCGTCGACCGCGCCATGCTCACCCGGCCCGCTGTCCTGAACGCTTCGGTGGAGACGATAGCCGAAGCGTTTCGCCAGGGCATACAGGGCGTGGTGGGGGACATCGCCGTGCTGGCCCATCCCTGGGGCTTCAACCCCGCCGCCATCCGGAGGCCGGTCTATCTGTGGCACGGTGTCGCCGACCGTAACGTGCCCGTCGCCCACGGGCGGTACCTGGCGGCCACCATTCCCGCCTGCCGGGCCACTTTCTGTCCCGCCGAGGGCCACGAATTACTGTACGATCACTGGCCTGCGATCCTGGACGCACTGCTACCTCATTGCCGAGGGCCATACGTATGAATACCGCCGTCACCTTCCGCTGGTTCGGCGTTGCCGGAGTGGCCATCACAGCCCAGGGGCAAACCCTGGCCATTGATCCCTTCTTCAGCCGGCCGCCGTTCCTGCGCTTCTTTGTGGGGCACCCGACACCCGATCCCGTGCTGGATGCCCGCTACCTGCCCGTGTGCGACTATGTACTGGTCTCCCATGCCCATTGGGATCACCTGATGGATGTACCCAGCGTGGTGCGCAACACCGGAGCCATCGCCTTCGGGTCGCCGAATAGCTGCCGTTTGCTGGCCCTGCTCGGCTTGCCGCCCGCGCAGATCCGGCTGCTGCGCCTCGGGGACCATCTCCAGCTAGGCCCCTTCCGGGTCGAGGTGTTGCCGGCCGAACACGGCTTTATTCCCTTCCTGCCTCCCGGCCCCCTGCCGCACCACTTGCGCCCGCCACTGCGGGTCCGCGATTATCGTATGGACTCCTGCTTTGGTTTCCTGGTGGAAGTGGACCGCTATCGGCTGCTGCTGCTTACGAGTTGGCCGCGCCCAGCCGATGTCATGTTCCTGGTGCCCGCCTTGCACGGCGCCGCCTACTACCGGGCGCTGTTCGAGGGGGTACAACCGGCGGTGGTGATCCCGGTCCATTGGGATGACCTGTTCCGCCCGCTCACGGCACCGCTGCGTGAGCATGTCTGGCCGACGAGCATGAACACGGGGCAGTTGGCCCGCTTTGTGGCGCGCTTCGCCCCCGGCGCGCGGTTTCTCAAGCCGGAACCGTTCCGGGTGTACGACCTCGCCGAACTGTTGGCCCGTTGCCCCCGCCCTGAGTAGCCCCTCATGCGCGCAGCGTCATGCTGCGCGGCGCGAAGGACCTCGTCTCTAGCGGGTCGCGGCGAGACCCGGCGCTGCGCTTCCTGGGCACGGGCGGCACGACGACGGCACTCCCCGCTGCGCTCCCTGGACAAAGACACGGTGACCGACTACTTCGTATGGCTAGCAGGGGCAGGTATTTGGCCGTGCGGCGCGACGCGGGTGGGGGCGGCGTCACGCTTTTGCATGCTGGCGCACGGCATCCCAGCGGGCGCACCCATCTCTGTCCCGGCCAGGCTATACCTGCTCTGCCAAAGAGGGCGGAACTTCCCTGTACTCCAGCGATTCCCTTATTCCCGGCGTGGGGGAGGCCGGGGCGTTAGGTAGTTCCCCTAGCGCGATGCTCCTTGCGCATACAAAGTCATGACACGCACCCACGGAGCGGAAAGAACGGACGAGACCAGGATCTTTTGTTATGATAGTGATCTCACACATAATCACCGATCGCCGAACATGAACACAGGAGAACAACCCATGGCGAATGTCTATCCCGAAATCACGCCGGAACTGCGGCGCTTCATCGAGCGGCAGCCGCTTTTTTTC
>CBJNAR010000845.1:0-2594 GCA_966434075.1 uncultured bacterium | reverse complement strand
GCCCCCCGACCGTACTGACTCATAGTAGCATGCCAAAATCGCCGGCCCCCGGCATCCCGCCGGCCCATCGCGCATTGAGGAACCTGGCTCACCCTGTATGGACGGAACCTTCCCGTTGCTGGCAAACGAAATGGCGCTGGTGGCGCGCGCAAAGGTCGAACCCGCGGCCTTTGCCGCGATCTATGACCATTACTACCCGCGCATCTATGCCTATGTGCGCTACCGGGTGCGTGAGGCCGGGCCGGCGGAGGAGATCACCGCGCAGGTCTTCGAGCGGGTACTGGCGAACCTCGGCAAGTACGACGCCGAGCAGGCGCCGTTCGCCGTCTGGCTGTTCACCATCGCGCGCAACCGGGTCAGCGATCATCACCGGGCGCAACGCCGCCGGCAATGGCTGCCGCTTGACCTGCTGCGCGGGCACGCCGCCGCCGGGCCCGCGCCGGAGGAGATCGTCGTCCGCGACGAGACGCGCGAGGCCCTGCTGGCGGCCATGACCCGCCTGAGCGAGCGCGAGCGCGACATCCTGGCGTTGAAGTTCGGCGCCGAATTGACCAACCGCCGCATCGCCGCGCTCACCGGGTTAAGTGAGAGCAACGTCGGAGTCATTCTCTATCGGGCCGTCCGCCGCCTGCGGGCGGACCTCGCTGGGCAGGAGTAGGCGATGAGCGAACTCGACTGGGCCGAGCGGTTCAGCCGCGATGTCGATGCGCTGGTGCGGGGCTACGAGCCCGACCGGGCGCCCGCGCCCCCGCCGGACTACCGGCAGGCCCTCGATCTGGCGCGCACGCTGGCGACGGTCAACCTGGCCGCGGAGAGCCGGAGCCGCCAGGCGTTGCGCGCGCGCCTGCTGGCGCAGGCCGCCGGGGCACCGGGACAGGCACGCGGCGGCGCGCTGGGCGGCTGGGCGTTCTGGCGGCCTGCCCTGCTCATTCTGTCGCTGGCGATGACGGTGCTGATCCTGTTGAGCATGATGACGTTTTCGCCGGTCCAGGCCTCGCCCTCGCCCAGCCCCGCGCAGGTGGCCACGCGACCCAGCACGGCCCAACCGGCGGTCGGGCAACCCGGCGCCCCTGCGTCCGCGCAACCCGCCGTGCAGGGCACGTTGCCGGTGCAGCCCGCGCCCGCGCCGACGCCGCAGGAAGCGGCCACCCACGCCATGCGCCTGGGCGCCCCGACCGGTCCAGCACCCGCCGCGCCGCCCGCCGTCGCCTACCCCTCGGCCTTCGCCGCCGTCGGCAGCGCGCCCCTGACCTTTGTCGATCTGCGCGGCACGCCGCTCGAAACCTGGGTCGCGACGCAGGTGCCGGCACCGGACGGCCAGTGACGAGTGGTCAGTGGTCGGTGGTCAGTGATCGGTGATCAGTGACCCTATCTGACCACTGATAGCTGACGGCTGACCACTGACCACTGACCACTGACCACTGACCACTGACCACTGACGGCTGAAAGCTATTTGCGGATGGCCCGTGTATTATTGTACAATAGATGTGCCTTCGCGCCGGCCGGCGGGCCTGATCGTGCCTTGCGGCGGACCGGCGCCAGACGTACAGTTTCGCCCCGTCCGGGGCGTCCGGAACCCCGCCGTCGGGGCCCGGCCCCGGTGACTAATCGCAAGTAAGGATCCGCATGAAGACACAAAGCCGGCCTTCCCGTGAGCAGCCGCCCGAGTCCCCCGTTCCGGACGAGGTGGAGGCCAGCCGCAGCGCCCCGGTCGCCAGCACCGGCACGCTGCCCGTGAGGACGACGACCGCCCGCCGGGCCGCCCCGGAGGCGCCCGCGCCGATCGTGCCCGCCGTCGAAGGCGAAGCCCCGGTGCGCCGCGGGCCGCGTTCCTGGCTGACCCTGGAAAACGGCATCTATCTGCTCTTCTTCGCCCTGGCCCTGATCACGCGGTTCTGGGACCTGGACGCCAAAGGGCTGCACCACGACGAGAGCCTCCACGCCGTCTTCTCCTGGAAGTATTACACGGACCTGGGCTATATCCACTCGCCGATGATGCACGGCCCCGAGCAGTTCCACTTCATCGACCTGTTCTACCTGCTGTTCGGCGCCACCGACGCCACGGCGCGCTTCGCCTCGGCGGCCTGCGGGGTCTTCCTGGTCATGTCGCCCTGGTTCCTGCGCCGGCAGTTGGGCCGCTGGCCCGCGCTCATCGCCAGCTTCCTGATCCTCATCTCGCCGGGCTTCATGTACTTCACCCGCTTCGCCCGCGAAGACGCGATCTACGCGGCGATGGAGATGATCTTCATCCTGGGCCTGTGGCGCTTCGTGGACGAGCGCAAGCCGCGCGACTTCTACGTGATGTGCGCGGGCTATTCGCTGATGTTCACCATCAAGGAGAGCGCCTACCTCACCACGGCGGTCGTCGGCTTGCTGATCGTGGGCCTGTTCGCCTGGCAGATGGGCCGCTGGATGTTCGCGACCTTCGCCGGCTACCTGGTGGCCGCGGGCGCGCTGGCGCTCATCATCTTGAAGATGCCGGGCACGCCCAAGTTGCCCAATATCCCCGCCCAGGACCCGACTCCCGACAATATCTCGGCCTTCGTCAACGGCCTGCTCGCCCATCCGCTGATCCAGGTCATGGCCGGGGTCAC
>CBJNAR010000844.1:0-2594 GCA_966434075.1 uncultured bacterium | reverse complement strand
ATCGACGTGGTCAGCGGCTGGGTCATCGGCGCGGCGGTGGTGGGGGTGGCGCTGGCGGTGATCGGGGCGCAGGCGCGGCGCGCGCCGCCGCCCATCCCGCTGCCCTGGCTGGCGGGCGCGCTCGTCGTGCCGGTGCTGCTGCTGGCCGTCCACCCCACCAACACCACGGCCAAGATCGCCGGGGCGCTGCTGGGCACCTTCCTGGGCTGGTGGCTGGAGCGGCGGCTGGTTGGCTTTGAGGCGTTCGGCAGCATGGGGCAGCGGGCGATCATGGCGGCCATCGGGCTGGTGGTGGCGTTCGGGCTGCGCACGGTGCTCAAGCCGGTGTTCGGCGTGCTGCCGGGTGATATCCTGCCCGATCTGCTGCGCTACAGCATCATCTTGCTCTGGGTGGTCTGGCTGGCCCCGGCGGTGTTCGTGCGGCTGTTCGGGCGGGCTGCTGCGCCCACGGCGGTGGCCGCGAAGGGGTAGCGGCGCGGGGAGGTTCTCCCCCGATCCCGAGCGAGACGAGATTCTTCGCTGCGCTCAGAATGACAACGAACGATCCCCCACGAGACGAGATTCTTCGCTGCGCTCAGAATGACAAGAAAATGCCTATCATTGGTTCTTTTGTCACTCTGAGCGCAGCGAAGAGTCTCGTCCTGGTTTCTCCCGCGAGACGAGATTCTTCGCTGCGCTCAGAATGACAGGGGATGGCGGGCGGGCGGCTCGGCAGGGCGGTGGCGCTACGGCAACTCCTGGTAGGCGGGCAGGGTCAGGAACTCGGTGAACTGCGGGGCCAGGGCCAGGCTGTCGAGGATGGCGACGGCGTCGCTGTAGCGCTCTTCGGCGGTGCCGCCGAGCTTGGCCCGCTCTTCCTGGCGGAACTGCTTGTAGAGGTCGGGCGTGAAGGGGCGCCCGTCGTCTAGTTGCGCGCCGTGGCGCAGCCACTGCCAGAGCTGCGCGCGCGAGATCTCGGCGGTGGCGGCGTCTTCCATCAGGTTGAAGATGGCGACGGCGCCGTTGCCTTGCAGCCAGGCGTTGAGATATTGCAGCGCCACGCTGATGTTGTTGCGCGCGCCCGCCTCGGTGATCTTGCCGCCGGGCACGCGCAGGTCCAGCAACTGGCTCGCCTGCACCTGCACTTCCTCGCGGCGGCGGGCCTTCTGGTGCGGCTGGTCGCCCACCACGCGGTCGAACTCGGCCATCGCCACCGGGACGAGGTCGGGGTGGGCGACCCAGGTGCCGTCGAAGCCGTCACCCGCCTCGCGCTCTTTGTCCTCGCGCACCTTCGCCAGCGCGCGCTCGGTGACTTCGGGGTCGCGGCGGTTGGGGATGAAGGCGGCCATGCCGCCGATGGCGTGGGCGCCGTGGGTGTGGCACGACTTGACCAGCAACTCGGTGTAGGCGCGCATGAAGGGCACGGTCATGGTGATCTGGGCGCGGTCGGGCAGGATCAGGTTGGCGCGGTTGCGGAACTTCTTGATCGCGCTGAACATGTAGTCCCAGCGCCCGGCGTTCAGCCCGGCGGAATGCTCGCGCAACTCGAACAGGATCTCCTCCATCTCGAAGGCGGCCAGGATCGTCTCAATAAGCACGGTGGCGCGGATGGTGCCGCGCGGGATGCCGAGCGCGTCCTGGGCGGCGTTGAAGACGCTGTTCCAGAGGCGGGCCTCCAGGTGGCTTTCGAGCTTGGGCAGGTAGAAGTATGGCCCGCTGCCCCGTGCCAGGAGTTCCTGCGCGTTGTGGTAGAAGTAGAGGCCGAAGTCGAACAGGCTGGCCGAGATCGGCTCGCCGTCGACCAGGACGTGCTTCTCCGGCAGGTGCCAGCCGCGCGGGCGCACCAGCAACGTGGCCGTCTGCTCGTTGAGGCGGTAGACCTTGCCGTCGGGGTTATTGAACTCAATCGTCCGGCGGATCGCATCGCGCAAGTTGACCTGCCCGCCCACGATGTTGGTCCAGGTGGGCGACAGGGCGTCCTCGAAGTCGGCCATGAAGACGCTGGCGCCGGAGTTGAGCGCGTTTATCATCATCTTGCGCTCGGCGGGGCCGGTGATTTCGACCCGGCGCTTCTGCAGGTCGGGGGGGGTGGCGGCCACCACCCAGTCGCCGCCGCGGATGGACGCCGTTTCGGGTAGGAAGTCGGGCAGTTCGCCCGCGTCGAGGCGCGTTTGCCGCTCGGCCCGGCGGGCGAGCAGGTCCTGGCGGGTGGGGTTGAACTCGCGGTGCAGGCGGGCCACGAAGTCGAGCGCGCCGGGGGTCAGGATCTCGTCGCTGCCGGGGACGGCGGAGCCGGTGAGTTGTATGTCGCTTTCCATAGCATCAGGTTCCCTTCTGTACTGCAGCGCCGGGGCGCCCGGCACTGGGATCGGGCGCCTCCGGTCTTGGGTCTGTGGCCTCACCGGGATGGACCAGGGGTGCGGGCAGACCGGGCGAGCAACGGGGCCCGCAGGCGGCGCCGGGGGTAGCCGCGCCGCGGGCCAGGGTCAGTCATGTTGCGCCAGCGCTGCCGGGCGGACGCCGCGGATCGAGGCGTCGATTAATTCGACGGTGTGGACGACGGGCAGGTCGCGGCCCGCGCGGTGCAGGCCGTTCTGGATCTGGAGCAGGCAGCC
>CBJNAR010000843.1:0-2595 GCA_966434075.1 uncultured bacterium | reverse complement strand
GACGACATGGCCATCGGCGCCGACAACCGCATCTATGTGGTCTGGGGCAAGAACAATGTCGGCGCGCGGATCACGTCCTCCGCCGACGGCGTCAACTGGACGCCCGCTGAGACCGTGCCGGGGCCGTTCAGCGGCACCGCCGCCGACTTCGCCATCGGCGTCGCGAACAACGGCACCATCGTCGTAGGCTGGTTTGAACGCGAGTCCACCGATGTGATCGTCCAGATGAAGCCGCCGGGCGGCGCCTGGGGGGCGCGCACCTCGATTTCGGCGCGTCCCGGTGTCAGCGCCCAGAGTTACACGCCGCGCTTCGCCGCCGGCCCCGACGGCAGCTTGCGGGTGATCTGGAACGAAGTTGACCCGAACAACACCGTCTGCGAGGGCCGCGGCTGCCGGGATGTCTGGTATCGCGAGTGGTCGCCGGCCACCGGCTGGAGCCCGCAGTTGGTCCAACTCTTCAGCTCGCCCGGCGAGACCAACGGCTACAATATCGCGGTTGGCCCCGACGGCGATTCGTATATCACCTTCGACGACGACTCGAATCGCCCGAGCAAGGATGTCACCACCTACTACATGCACGGGCGGGGCACCAACTTCACCGCCCCGGTCGCGGTGGTCCCGCAGTGGGGGCTGGCGAGTTCGCGCTTCCCCGACATCGACGTGAACGCCGGGGCGGCGCACCTGGGGCTGAACAGCAACGTCAGCGGCCTCTTCGACCCGTATTACACCTACACGGCGATCAGCGCGCCACCGCCCACGGCGACGAACACACCGCATGTCTGCACGCCCGGCCAGTTCGACGACGTGCCGGTCGGCTCGCCGTTCTACACCTGGATCACCGACCTGGTGGCCCATCAAGCGATCTCCGGTTACGCCGACTGCACCTTCCGGCCCAGCGCCACGATCACCCGCGGGCAGGCCGCCAAGGTCCTGGTGCTGGCCTTCGGCTTCCCCCTGTTGAATCCGGCGCAGGGCCACTTCTCCGACGTACCGCCCGGCTCCGCGTTCTATCAGTACATCGAGACGGCCTTTGCCCGCGGCATCATCTCGGGCTACAGCGACGGCACCTTCCGCTGGTCAAATAACGTCACCCGCGGCCAGTTGACCAAGATGGTCTCGCTGGGCCGGCAATGGCCGCTGCTGAACCCCACCACGCCGACGTTCACCGACGTGAGCCGGCAGGATCCGTTCTATACCTACATCGAGACGGCTTATGCCATGGGCGTGATCTCCGGCTACAGCGACCGCACCTTCCGCTCGTCGGCCACGGCCACGCGCGGCCAGGGCGCCAAGATCATCGACATCTCGATCACCGCCGGCCCGACCGCCACGCCGGTCCCGCCGACCAATACCCCGGTCCCGCCGACGAACACGCCGGTGCCGCAGCCGACCAATACGGTCCCGCCGCAGCCGACGAACACCGTCCCGCCGCAGCCGACCGATACGCCCGTCGGGCCGACGGCCACGCCGGTGAACACCAGTACCCCGGCGCCGACCGACACCCCGACCGACACGCCGACGGTGACGGCCACGCCGACCTCCACCACGCCCACCCCGGTGATCACCGAGTTTGTGCCCGGCTCGGCGGAGGAGTTCGACACCTATAGCCAGATCGATATGACCGGCCAGTACTTCGGCACCATCACCGGCACGGTGACCGTCAACGACGTGCTGGCCAGCGTGGACCTGTGGAGTCCCACCCTGATCAAGTTCCGCCTGGGGCCCAACACCCCGGCGCGCAACACGACCACGGTGCAGGTGACGACCGCGGACAACCTGACCGCCACCAGTAACCTGTTCTCGGTCTACGCGCGCGTCCATCCCTACGTCACCTCGTACACCCCGTCGCAAGTCCGGCAGGGGGATACGACGACGCAGGTCACGATGCGCGGCATCCTCTTCGGCGTCAACGGCTCGGTCGTGCTTGGCGGCACGGCGAACGCCATCATCGACTCGTGGAGCGACACGATGGTCGTCTTCCGGGTGCCTGCGGATACGCCTGCCTTCAGCCCGATCTACGTCCACGTCAACTCGGTGCAGAACGGGCAGTACAAGGAGTACGGCATGTTCAGCGTGGTCGGCCCGCCGGTCAGCCCCACGCCGACCGCAGTGGGCGCCACCGCCACGGCGACATCCACGCCGATAGCTCTGCGCTAACTCGCAGGCTTGGCGATCCCCGGCGCCGGGCTGCTGTTGCCAGCAGCCCGGCGCTTGTTTTTCCCTTGATTCTGCACTACGGAGCTGCGAGGAACACGATAATCTTCGCGGCCTTCGTGTCTTCGCGGTGAAACTGTCAACGACTACGGATGGCAGAATCTGGACACGGCCCGGCGCGGTCGGGTATAATGGGAGGATTCAGCGCAAGGAGCCCCGGTTGCCGGATGTTATTTAATAGTATCTATTACGCGTTCTTCCTGCCCGTGGTCCTGGCTCTCTACTGGGCCATCCCCCGCCGGGTGCGCTACCCTCTCCTGCTGGTCGCCAGCTACCTGTTCTACATGAACTGGATCCCCGCCTACATCGGGCTGATCCTGGCGCTCACGGTGGTCAACTACGGCTTCGGCTTCCTCATCGCCCGGCAACGCAGCCGCGTCT
>CBJNAR010000842.1:0-2595 GCA_966434075.1 uncultured bacterium | reverse complement strand
TGCTCGCGCACCGCCGTCGCCAGGTCGGTATAGATCACGCCCTTGGCGGCCAGGTCCTCGCGCAGATGCGCCGAGACGATGCCCGAGTTGTGCTGGACGATCAGCCCAGCGTGCTCCTCTTGCGTGGAGAAGGCGTTGATCGGCTTGTGCTCGGTGGCCTGCGGGCTGATGAGGTGCAGGTTTTCGAGCTTCACTTCGCGGATGTCGGTTTTCCACCACTGGCCGATGCCGCGGCTCCACTTGGGCATGGGCAGGCTGTCGTAGGCGGCATAGGCCGCCTGGCGGTGGTCGCGCAGCCAGGCCGGCTCGTGCAACCGGGTGGATAGGGCTTCGACGGCTTCGGGCACGATCGCGCCGCCCGCATGGCCGTTGGCGGGCGCCACCGCAGTGCCCCCCGTGTAAGGCGCCATGGAGTTAGGCCCGCTCATTGTGGACCTCGCTCTCGCCGGCCAGAACCTCTTCGGGCAGCCCCAGTTCGGTGCGCAGCCACTCGTAGCCCTTCTGCTCCAGCTCCAGCGCCAGCTCCGGCCCGCCCGACTGGACGATCTGCCCGTCCACCAGGATGTGGACGTAGTCGGGCTTGATGTAGTTCAGGATGCGCTGATAGTGCGTGATAATCAGGATGCCGACGTTCGGGCCGCGCAACGCGCTGACACCCTCGGCCACCACGCGCACCGCGTCGATGTCGAGGCCGGAGTCCGGCTCATCGAGCATGGCGATCTGTGGCTTGAGCACCGACATCTGGAGGATCTCCAGGCGCTTCTTCTCGCCGCCGGAGAACCCGTCGTTGACATAGCGAGTGGCGAAGCTCTCGTCCATCTTGAGCAGGGCCAGGCTGTCGCGCAGCGTCTTGCGGAACTCCTTGATCGCCGGGGCCTTGGCGGTGGCCGCCGGGGTCTTGGCCGGGGCAACGGGCGTCTCACCCGACAGCAGTTCCTCGTCGCTGATCTTGCGGCGGTCGCGGTGCAGCGAGACGATGGCGGTGCGCAGGAAGTTCGCCACGCTGACGCCGGGGATGGCGCTGGGGTACTGGAAGGCCAGGAACAGACCCAGGTGGGCGCGCTCGTCGGCGGGCAGGGTCAGCACGTCTTCGCCCTTGAACATGGCGGTGCCGGCGGTGACTTCATAGCGCGGGTGGCCCATCAGGGCGTTGACCAGGGTGGACTTGCCCGACCCGTTCGGTCCCATGATGGCATGGACCTCACCCTTGCGGATGGTCAGGTTGACGCCCTTGAGAATCTCCTTGCCTTCGACCGCGACATGCAGATCGGTAATAACCAGAGCATCGGCGTTCTGGTTGGGTTGCGTTTGAGTATCCATAAGACTGCTTCCGGATCCTTTCAACAAATAAGAGATATGGATGGCCCGCTTAGTCGGGAACTATCTCGGCTTCGGGCACAGGGGCGCGCTCCGCCTGTTCCTCCGGGCGGGGGCGCACGCTAAACTGGCAGGCGGTATGGCCTTCCAGCATGCACGACCCGAGATGGACATCCGCGTCGAGCAGATGCGACATCATGCGCTGTTCCATGTCGCAGATCTCGCGGTGGTCCTTGACCACCGCAAAATAGGGACAGGTGCCGGCATGCAGCACAAAGCCGTCGGCGGTGCGGGTCACTTCGTTGTCGAAGCCTTTTTGCACGAGCAGGGTGGCGAGGCCATAGAGCTTATCTTCCATCTCGCGGCCATGGACTTCCCCGGCAAATTCATCGGCCAGGCGCCGGCCCACGCGCTCCAGGATCTGGGCGTAGCTGTCGGGGCCGAACGCGGCGAGCGTCTCTTCCAGTAAGAGGCGCGCCAGCGTGCCGTAGTCCTTGGGGAAGAGTTCCTGGGCCTTATCGGTGAGAGCATAGACATAGAAAGGCCGGCCCACCTCGCCGCGCACGCGCGTGGCCGTAACCGCGCCCTCGGCCATCAGATGGCTTAGTTGCTCGCGCACGGCCGTCGCGGTGACTCCGAGCGCCACCTCCATCTCCTTGATCGAAGCTTGCCCGCGTTTCTGCAAGAGGCGCAAGAGCGCCATGCGCGGGCTGCTGTTCTGCAGGAGAACGCTCCCGGATCGTTCGACAGCCATCGCGGCTCCCCTTTCCCTAACCCAAAACACCTGTGTGTGATCCTGTTGCGGCCCTTGCGCTCACGGCGCGCATAGTGATCCCACGGTAAATTATACTCCAGGGGGCGGGGTTTGTCAATTTACGCAGCTTAAATTGTGGAAAGTCCCACCCGGCGCGGGGCATGCTACTTGCGGCAGCCGTTAGCCTGTGTGGTGAGGATGAACCGGAGTTCAGATGGGAGGGAGAAGGTTATGGCGGTGCCGTTTGGTGTGTTTGTGCCGCAAGGGTGGCGGATGGACCTGGTCGACATCCCCGACCCGGTCGAGAAATACGAGGTGATGACACGAGTCGGCCAGGAGGCCGAGCGGCTGGGCTACCACTCGATCTGGCTCTACGACCACTTCCACACGGTGCCGAAGCCGGAGTTGGAGACGACGTTCGAGTGCTGGACCAGCACGGCAGGGCTGGCGCGCGACACGCAGACCATCCGCATCGGGCAGATGGTGACGTGCAACGGCTACCGCAACCCGGCGCTGATGGCGAA
>CBJNAR010000841.1:0-2603 GCA_966434075.1 uncultured bacterium | reverse complement strand
CGGCACTCGCACGATGTTGAAAAACGGCAGAAAGTAGAGCGCGGCATACGGCAGCGGGATGCGGATGCCGCCGAAGTCGAACCGGCCCCAGATATGGAGGCTCGGCCCCAGGCTCAGCACCCAGGCGCCGAGGGCCGTCCCGCCCCAGAACTGGACTTCGCGGCGGCGCCGGGCGGCCCAGACGGTCGCCACGGCCAGCAGCAGCACCGTATAGCCCGCGAACAGCGCGCGCTCCGAGCGGGGCCGCCCCACATAGTGCGGTTCCAGCACCGGGCCGGTGACGCGCCAGAGGGGATGGAACAGGCTGGGGACGACCATGTCGGTCAGATCCGCCGAGAAAAAGTTGCTCGCCTGGATCGAGGTTTGGGCAAACGTGGTCGTGCGCGCTTCCAGCAGCATGGGGATCAGCACGGGAGCGACCAGCCCGAGCCAGATCCCTGCCAGCACCGCCAGCCGGGCGCCCGCCGCGCGCCTGCCCGGTCCGCCGCGCACCACCAGCAGCACCCAGGCCAGGTACCAGAGGGTGAACAGTCCGAGAAACAGCGCATAGGTCCACTCGGTGTAAGCCGTGATCGCCAGCCACACCCCGGCCAGGGCCGCCCACCACACGGGTGCCCGGCGGGCGGATGGCGCCGGGGTATCCCCCGCCCTCCTGCCCGCCGGCTGCGGCCATTCCCAGGTCCGCACTAACGCCAGCACATAGAAGGGCATCCATTGCAGGGAGACGAGATTCAGGTGGCCCAGCAAATGCGCGAAGTGATAGGGGCAGAAAGCGAAGATCAGCCCGGCGACAAAGGCAGGAGCCCGCCGTCCGGTTAAGTAGCGCACCAGCAGATAGGTGCCGTAGCCCGCGGCGACAAAACTACCCAGGGCCAGCAGGTTATAGACGGCGACCAGGGGCAGGCCCAGCAACTGGAGGGGAAGGCTCAGCACGCCGAGCGCGGGGGCGAAGGTATCGATATAGAGGTTGGCGCCCTGCGGATAATAGAGGTACGTGGTGTGAAACGGATTGGTGTGCAGATCGACCAGCGCCGTTTTCATCCACCAGAGGTTCCAGAGGAAGCGCCAATCATCGCCGCCATCCGGCAAGGTGCGGGTGAGATGGGCGGCAATAGGCCAGGTCAATACGAGGGTTAACCCGGTATAGATCGCCAATATGGCAACGGTTTCGCGCAAGCGCCCGGTCAGGGGCGCTGCCGCACCGGTCAAGGGGCCAGCAGCTCCGAGACCGTGACCATTTGCAGCCCGCGGGCCTGGAGGTTCGCCAGCACGCGGGGCAGCGCGTCGATGGTGCCGGGCGGATTAACGTGCAGCAGCAGGATCGCGCCGTCGAGGTTGATAGCCGGACGGGTCAGACGGTTAAAGATGAAGCTGGCGCTCTTGGGGGCGCCCACGGTGTCGAGTGCGTCCAGCGTCCAATAAATCGTGCGGTAACCGGAGTCGGCGGCGACGACGCGCACACGGTTGGTACTGTAGCCGTAGGGCGCGCGCCAGATGGGCGGGCCGTGCTTACCGCCGGTCAACCAGGAGTATGTCGCCTCCCAGGCTGCGAGCTGGCGGGCGATGCCGCCGTCGCTCAGGTCGCGGTAGTCGAGGTGCTTGTAGCCATGCGAGGCGACCTCTTGCCCGGAGTTGACAAGCCCGCGCGATCTGGTAGGATACATCTCTATATACTTCCCGGTGAGGAAAAAGGTGGCCTTCGCGTGGTAGCGATAGAGGTCGTCGATGATTTCGCCGGTGCGCCCGCCGAAGGCGTCGCCGTCAAAGGTCAGCCCGATGCGCTTCTTGCCCGGCGCGATGCGCGTGACCTGGCCCTGGTAGCGGGCCGCCGCGGGTTCGTTGCTGGGCCGGGGCGAGGGATAGGAGGCGCCGGCCGGCGCGGGCACCAGCAGCAGCGCCAGAATCAGCAGCAACAGGCCGGGAAGTGCCCGGCGCAGGCGCCGCCGGCGGGCGCCGGAGTGCAGGTCAGATGTCGTGGAACCGGAAGGAATATGCATGGCTGTCCATCTTGAAACGATAGCTCCGGGGGTCTTGTACCTGCCGGGAGCGCAAAATATCGGTATCATCCCCATGGACCGGGACCGCGGGGCGATCGTGATCGACACCGGCCTGACCCGCGATACCGGGAAGGCCATCCTGAAGGCGTTGGACGCCGCCGGGTTGCGCCCCGCGGCCATCCTCAATACCCACGCCCACGCCGACCACTTCGGCGGCAACGCCTTCCTGGTGGAAAAGACCGGCGTGCCGGTCTACGCCCCGGTCTATGAGGAAGCGTTCCTGCGCTACCCGCGGCTCGAAGCGGCCGGCCTCTTCGCCGGGGCGGCGCCGATTGCCGCGCTACAGGGCCGCTTCCTGCTGGCGCCCGCCTCGCCCGTCGATCACATCGTGACGCCGGGGCCGCTGAGCATCGACGGTGTGCCCCTGGAAGCCGTTCCGCTGCCGGGGCACTCCGCCGGGCAGACGGGCTACCTCGTGCGCGATGTGCTGTTCAGCGGCGACCTGGTGATGCCGCCCACCGTGCTGGACAAATACGGCATCGTCTACTGCCACGATGTCGCCCCCCACCTGGAGTCGCTGGAGCGCGTGCCGGCGCTCGCGGCCAC
>CBJNAR010000840.1:0-2607 GCA_966434075.1 uncultured bacterium | reverse complement strand
ATAATCCAGTAGGGGAGGGCATACCCCCGGACGGGCGGCGCTCGTCAAGCCCGCAAGGGGCTTGACGGCTAGCCCGCCAGGGGTAGGAGGAAGCCAGTTAAACGGGATCAGCGAACGGCGCTGGTCCTTGCGTATTACTTACTCACAAGACAGGAGGCAACACCAATGGCTACTCGTACCCAGACCCAGCAGACCTCGGTCCCCAAGCAGCAGGCGCAGCGGCAGCCGGCTCCGCAGCAGGCGCAGGCCCCGGTGGAACGCACCAGCAATGGCGAGCGCGGACTCAATCGCTGTTTCTTCATCGGGCGGCTCGGAGCCGATCCAGTCATGAAGTACACCTCGGCGGGGATCGCGGTGACGACGGCGAGCCTGGCGGTGAAGAGCTACCCGACGGCGACCAAGCCGGACTGGATCAAGCTGCGCTTCTGGCGCGGGGCCGCCGAGACGGTGAACCAGTACGCGCGCAAAGGCAGCAAGCTGCACGTCGAGGGCAAGCTGCGCGTGAACACCCGGGCCGACGATCAGGGGGTGATGCGGACCTACTTCGTGATCGACGTAGACGAGTTCATGTTCCTCGGCGACTCGGCGGGGCGGGGAAACGGCGTGGCCGAGGCCGAGGAGTTGGACGAGGCCGATTTGGAAGGTCTTGACGAGATCGTCTAAGCTCCAGCGCGACCTGGTGGCCGGTGGGGAAGCGACTCCATCGGTCACCGGGCTAGCCCTACTTGTTTGGTCATATATCCCAGCATCTCCACTCTTGAACAGGGTCAGTCGAGAGCGAGAATGCCGGCGGAGAAGGGTGCCCACCCACTAAGTTCAGCCGTACTGGGCTGCCTTGGTGCCTGTGAAGGCTCCACAGCCACGGCCCGGTGTCGGCTGCTCCGTGTGGTCTGGCGGCGTGCAGTGCGGAGGCTGCGCACGCCTGGGTCAACCGTGGAACGCCGCCTCGATGGCCGCGATGTCGATCTTGCGCATCTCCATCATGGCATCAAACGCGCGCTTGGCCGCCGCACGATCGGGATCCGTGATCGCCTGCGTCAGGGCGATCGGCGTAATCTGCCAGGATACGCCCCATTTGTCCTTACACCAGCCACACGCGCTCTCCTGGCCGCCGTTGCCGACGATGGCGTTCCAGTAGCGATCCGTCTCGGCTTGGTCCGCGGTTGCGACCTGAAACGAGAATGCTTCATTGTGCTGGAACTCCGGCCCGCCATTGAGTCCGAGACACGGGATGCCCATGACGGTAAACTCGACCGTCAGCACATCCCCGGTCTTCCCCGACGGAAAATCTCCTGGGGCACGATGCACGGCACCTGCCGCCGAATCGGGAAAGGTCGCCGCGTAAAAGCGCGCCGCCGCTTCGGCATCGCTCTCGTACCAAAGGCAAACCGTGTTCTTTGCTGATGTGACCATGTCCTACTCCTTCGCGATAATCTGCCGAACAGTGGCGTGGCACCGCCGCGAGGCGAAGCCGCAGGGTGGGCTCGAAGACTTGTTATACGCCAATCAACGGATGGTTGCCCACCCGAGTCTCGCCAGCTATCAGGCTCGCCTTAGCCGAGCAGCTCGGCAAGCGCGACGTATGTAAGGTATGGTAAACCTATCGCCGAAAGCGGAAACGGCATAGAGTACATATCCCAACACATACCATCTCACGAAGCACGGGAAGGAGAATTCCAGCTGGAGGGTAGGCGGAAGGAGCCAGGGAGGTAACCTGGGCGCGCTGCGTCCTGCTCCGCAATCTTTAACCACCTAAGTGCCGGGTTTGTGTTTGTGAGTAAGGGTGTTGGCTTGGTTGGGGATGATAGGTTTGGGAGCTAATGGGATATGTCCTGATAACTCCCACCATCCCATAGTTATTGGAAGCAAAACTCATACCTTTCTCGCACTACAACCCCTGGCTCCAACAGGGGAGGGGATAGCCCCGGTTTTCGCCCTACACGCGAGATTCCATCCTCACCCGCGATTAGCAAGGGCCGCAGCCCCTGCACCGCCTTGTTCTGCCGTCCGCGCAGAGTCCCCTGGCGGGGCCGCCGGGCGGCGCTCCCCGCCGGGGGAGGGGATAGCCGGCCAATCCCGGCCGCCCATTTTCGCACCATACCACCAGGAGGTTTTCGCTCTATGGTCGCCTTATCTGCTCCCTGCCCGCCGGCTCGCGATACCAGCGGGCTAGACCAGGCCGTGCAGCGCCTGGCCCAAGCGCGCGCCGGCTATAGCCAGGCCCGGACCCACCTGGCCGACCTGGAGGCCGCATTCCGCCAGCAGCCCGACGTATTGGAAGCCCTCGATACGGTAGCTGCTACTCAAGCCGAACAGGAAGCCGCCGATGCCGCGCTACGTACCCTCCTACTCGATCTCTACCAGGCCACCGGCTGTACTCGGTTCGATTCCGCTGGCGAAGTCCGCCTGGTCCAAACCCCGGTTTACCTGGTGGACGAATCGACACTGATTGAAGAAGTTGCCGCCGTGATGCCCGATCTGATTATGCGCCAGGTGGATCGCCGCCGCCTGGAGAAACGCCTGCGCCATGAGCCGCAAGCCCAAATCCCCGGCGTGATCGAGGTGGCCTTCCCGCGCGTGGTCGAGCACCTGGCCCTGCCACCGGAG
>CBJNAR010000839.1:0-2614 GCA_966434075.1 uncultured bacterium | reverse complement strand
CGTTGGGCGCGGGGCGGGTAAGTCACGATCAGGTAGAGCAGCCCCATTTCCAGCAGCAGTTGCGCGGCTTTGGTCAGCAGGCCGCCGGGCGAGAACAGCACGGTGGGCCGGGCGGCATAGGCGCTGAAGAAAATGAGCACCACCACCGCGTTGATCACGGCGCCCGCGATCCACAGGGCACGCCGCTGCAGCAGGATCAGCAACCCGCCGAGCAGATAGCAGCCCGAGCAGACGTAGATGATGGCGGGCGGCGCGTCGGCCGGCTGCAAGTCGCCCACGGCGAGCACCTGCGCGCCGATGAGCAGATAGGCCAGGGCCGCCGCCCCGGCCAGGCCCACGTCGGCCCATAGCACGCGGTCGCGCGTGGCGGACGGGGCTTGCGTGGTGATCATGGTGGCACCTCCTGCGGGCGGGCGGGGCCTACGCCCCGTTGGCGCCGGCGAAGTCCGGCGGGGGCGCCGGCGGCAGGGCCGCGCCACTGACCGTGACGAGCGGCGACTCTTCGCCGCGCTCCGCGGGGGCGGCGGTGCCCTCGATAGGCAGGGCCACCGGGGCGGGGACGCCGGGCGCGGGCACCGGGCCGCGGGCATCGAGCGTGGTGTCGATCGGCACGTTGTAGACGGTGTCTTCGCGCTGGAAGTCGGCCCAGGGCCGGTCGCCAAACCAGACGGCGTTGGCCCAGAGCGTCTTGCGGATGTCGGTGGCGTGCTTGTACTTCATCGCCTCGACATATTGCAGGTCGCCGGTGGCGGCGTCGAAGCGGACCACCAGGTGCTCCTGCGTGGTCCCGACAGGCACGGCCAGCAGCGCGGTTTCGTCGTCCACCGGCAGCCAGCGCACCGCCGGGTCGGCCAGCAGCAGGGCGGGCAGCCAGAGCGCCCACTCGGCCCACATCCGCAGGGCCGCCGAGTGGTCGTTCTTCGGCTCGCCTTGCTCCACGCCGAAGGGTAGCTCCTGGCGGAAGTGGCCGTCGCGGTAGTGCTCGTTGGCCCGCAGCACCGGGATGCCGGCGAGCGTCAGCTCAAAGTAGGCGCGGAAGTTGCGCTCGGCTTCGTGCAGGAAGCGCCAGCGCACGGGGATGGGGATGCCGCCCAGGCGCATGACGCCCCGCCCGCTGAGCACCGCGGTGTGGATCACCGGCACGGCGTCGCCGTAGCGCAGGCGATAGAAGCGGGCCACCGGCGCGGGCAGATCGGCGGGCAGCGGTTGGGTCTCCGGCGGCACGAAGGGCGGGGCCACGGCGGCGAAGGGCGCGGGCCGGGCCAGCAGCCGGGCGCGCACCAGCCGCGCCAGCAGCAGCCCGGCGCCCGCCCCCAGGACCACGCGCGGAATCCGGCGGCGGGGGTCAGCGGAGGCCGGGGCGGCCGCGTCGCTATTTTGTGCGGGATGGGTCAGCATGTTCATCGGTTTAGTTCTCCCTTGTGCGGCGGCGGCCAGACCTTCCCGTCCAGGGCGGCTGGCGCGCCGGCGGCACGTATTGTCCAATGCTCCGGCCTACGACGGGGCCGGGTAGAGCGCCGGGCTGGAGCGATTACAGCCCGAACCACATCAGGAGCATGAACCCCCCAATCGCCACCTTTACCGGTACCCGGTCCTCCGACTCCCAGATGGTCATCCCCAGTACGGCCAGCGCGGTCAGGGCCAGCCAGATGATGGCCCGACCTAACGACACGATCCAGGGCGACGTGCCGGACTCCAGCGCAATGAGCACCCCTGTGAACAGCGCGGAGATGACGATCACGCCCCACAGCCGCCCGCCGGTGACGGGCGCGGGGTCGAGGAAGGCGAAGGGGGCGGGGCGTGGTTCCTCCGGGTCCGGGCCATCGTCCAGCGGGGCGACGGGCGGTTCTCGAATGGGCGGGAGCAGCGTTTGCATAGTAGACCCTCCTGGCGCGGCGTTGCGGCGCCGGGCCGCGATCCCTGTGCCGCTAGACGTGCGCCGTGACGTTGCGGGTGGTGACCATCCCGGCGATCCACCCGGCGATCCACGACAGGACCAGATCCACGACCCCGGCGAAGAAGCCGGCGATCACCCCGGCCAGCGCGCCCAGGGGCGCGATCCAGTCGATGGGGATGCGGGCTTCGGGGTGCGGTTCGCTGCTCTGGACGAAGGCTTGCACCTCAGGGATGTTGCCGATCCAGAGGGCCAGCACGGCCAGGCCGATGACCGAGCCGAGCAGGGCGCCCAGCCCCACCCAGGCCCCGGCGCGCGCCGCGTTGCCGGCGGTGTGCTCCGGGCGGGTGGCCGCCACCCACCACCCCGCGCCGGCGCCGAACACGATGGCCGCCAGCGGGGCCAGCGGCACGCCGAACAGCTCGAACGGCGTGAGCAGCGCCACGACGACAAAGGCCGCCACGGCCAGATACATGACAGTGCGGTTCATCTCACGTTCCTTTCCCGGCGCGCCGCAACCGGTGCCGCGGCCCGCCGCAAAGCCGAGATTCTTCGCTCCGCTCAGAATGACAATCCATACTCAACTCAATGCTGCCCCCTGCCCCCTGCCCACCCGTCTCCTGTTCGCGCAGCGGTGCGTAGCACATAGCTGCCCACGGCCCACTGCCCACTCGTCACCCGTCTCCTGATCGCTGACGGGTGACGGCTCACGGGTGCCAC
>CBJNAR010000838.1:0-2628 GCA_966434075.1 uncultured bacterium | reverse complement strand
GTTCCGAAGAAGTCGGCGGCGTTCCTTTTCGTAAAACCGATCGTATAGATCTCCATACCGTGACCTCCGCGGTATCAAAGAGTGAGGGTTGGATGGCGCCGGTGTCCGGGCCGGCTTCTTCCTGTTCGAGTTCCGCCTCCGTTTGCAGGCGCCCGTCGCCGCGAATGTGCTGCACCGGCGTGCCCCGCGCGGCGAGCACCCGCCCCACCAGCAGCCGCCGGTGGCACCCGGCGGGGTTCTCCTCGCTGCACATGACGGCGACGCGGTACTGTTGCCGGCCCTTCTCCAGCCGGGCAATGCCGTCGAGGAACCACCCCGCCTCGGCCACGCGCCCGTACAGCACATGGCCCTCGGCGTCGTAATAGTCGAGTTCTTCCGGGCGCCCGCCCAGTTCCTTGCCCAGGTAGAGATACCTCAAGCCGGCGGCGGTGACGGCGTCCTTGAGCGCCGGGGCGTTGAACTGCACGGTGTACTTGGAAAACGGCTGCGACCGCACATCGACGAGCACATCCACCTGGTGCAGCCGCAAGAGGCGCAGAAACTCCTCCAGCGACTGGTTCGAGTGGCCGATGGTCAGGATGGGGTAACTCATGACGACCCTCCCCGTTGGCGGGTTGGCGCAACCCGGCACATGGTTGCGTGCGGGACAGGCGCGAATTGTCGCCTATTATAGCTACGTTGATTTGCCCGCGCAACTTACCGCGATACTTACGATGTTGGGCTACCAGACCTATGTTGTATTTGATTAATGCCCCCGCTTTGCGGTACAATGGGGAATACGGCCTCCGTGAGGCCGGCGGGCGCACGTGCGCGCCCTCACCTAGCATTTAACGGGTTGTTATGTCAACCTCTCCACACCGGACCGGGTTCCCCTTGCCCTTGGGCCTCGGATCACGCTCAACATGTAAAGGAGCCGCATAGGTGCAGAGCAAACTCGGTCTGATTTGTGACCGGATCATCGAGGCCGGTTGGCTGGCGGCGGCGGTCTTCACCCCCCTCTACTTCAACGTCTACAGCAGCCGCGTGTTCGAGCCGGACAAGATCAGCATGTTGCGCAACATCGTGCTGATGATGCTGGTCGCCTGGTTCGTGAAGCTGATCGAGGGCGCCCTGGCGAACCGCAGCGCGGGCAAGCGCGGCACGGCGGCGCTGGAAGACGCAGCGCCCGGCTGGCTGCCGCGCCTGGCCCGCGTGCCGATGGTCGTGCCGATCGCGATCTACGCTGCCGTCTATCTCCTGTCCACCGTCGTGTCGGTGGTGCCGCTGACCTCGTTCTTCGGCTCGTACCAGCGCATGCAGGGCACGATCACCCAGTATACGTATATCGCGCTGGCCCTGATGATCCTGGCAAACATGCGCTCGCGCGCCCAACTGGAGCGGCTGATCACCTTCGCCATCGTCACCAGCATCCCGGTGGCGGGCTACGGGCTGATGCAGGCCAGCGGGGCCGATCCCCTGCCCTGGGCCGGCGATGTGCAGACCCGCGTCGCCTCGACGCTGGGCAACGCTATCTTCGTCGCCGCCTACCTGATCATGATCGTGCCGCTGACCCTGCAACGCTGGATGGCGGCCCTGGCCGAGCGGCGCGCGGGCACCGTGGACCAGGCGCCGGACGCGCCGGAGGGCGACCCCTGGCCGCTGGTGATCATCGGCAGCGGGGCGGTCTTCCTGCTGATCTTCATCCAGTACACCGGCGTGATCACCGGCAACAGCATCGACGCGCTGCAACAGGCGCCCAACCTGGCGCTCGATTTCCTCATGTGGGGGCTGGTGTTGGTAGGCGTGCTCGCCCTCGCGTGGGCCGCCAACTCGGTGGTCAGCCAGATCGCGCCCGCCGGGCGCCGGGCCGCCGAGAGCGACCCCGGCGTGCCGCCCCTGGTCATGATCATCGCCCCGCTGCTGCAAATCCTCGTCCTGCTGGGCGCGATCTATATCGTCGGCACGCGGCAGACGCCCGACTTCTCGCAATGGATCGTGCTGCCGGGCGCCATCTTCATCTTCTACGCGCTGACCTACCTCTATGCCATGCCCAAGCAGAGCCGGCACCTGATGAACACGCTGCAGGTGGTCGGACTGCCGGTGTTGATGGTCGTGCAGGTGCTGGTTATCTTCCTCACCCAGAGCCGCGGCCCCGAATTGGGGCTGCTGCTGGGCCTGGTGGTGTTCGGCTTCGCCTACCTGCTGCGGCGGCGCATGTTCAAGGCGTTCGCGGCGGTGCTCGCCCTCACCGTGCTGTTCGGCGCGTTCCTGGTCGTGTTCAACCTGCCCGATTCGCCTATCGCCTCCTGGCGCGACATCAAGTATATCGGACGCCTGGGCCTGATCTCGCAGATCGACGAGGGCACCGGCAAGGTGCGTACGCTGATCTGGGGCGGCGCCTGGAACCTCATCACGTCCGACCCCGTCCGCATGATCGTCGGCTGGGGCCCGGAGTCGATGTACGTCGCCTATAACAAGTTCTACCCGCCCGACCTGGCCCACTGGGAGTTGCGCAACGCGACGCCCGACCGCAGCCACGACGTGTTCTTTGACCAGGCGGTCACGATGGGCCTGCTGGGGCTGGTAGCCTACCTGTTCCTGGTCGGCGCGTTCGTCTGGTACGCCGTGCGCGCGCTACGCAAGGCGCCG
>CBJNAR010000837.1:0-2629 GCA_966434075.1 uncultured bacterium | reverse complement strand
TGGACGGCGGGCGGTTGCTGTTCATCCTGGTCGAACTGCTGCGCGGCGGGCGCAAAATCGCGCCCGAAAAAGAAGGCATGGTCCACCTCATCGGCATGGGCGTCCTGCTCCTGCTCATGGTGATCATCACCTTCTTCGACGTGCAGCACCTGCTGGAGGGCGGCAGCATCCTGCACCCGCGGTAGACGTGGTAACACCCTGGTAACCTGGCGCCTGCTTCCATTTGCGGAGCAGGCGCTTTTCTTTGCCCGATTGCCGCAATCAGGGCGCACCGTGGCGGGATTTCGGATTATTCGCCGCCTCCATCCGCAGCCTCACGAACATTAGTTCTAATTACCGACCGCGAATCGGCCCGATTCCTTTTGCGCGGCGGCCGCAAAAGCCTTATAATGGGCGTATGACTACTGCCTCCCCCACGGCTGCCGAGACTGCTGCGCCCGCGCCCGACGCGCGCCCGACCTTGATGCTCGTTGACGGCTATGCCCTGATTTATCGGGCCTATCACGCCTTGCCCGCGAACATGATGACGAAGGACGGGGAGCCGACCAACGCCATCCTGGGCTTCACCACCATGCTGCTCGACACCCTGCGCAAGGAGAAGCCGGAGTACCTGGCGGTGGCTTTCGACCGCGGGCGCACCTTTCGCCACGACCTGTCGCCCGAGTACAAGGCCACCCGGTCGGCCATGCCCGACGATCTGCGCGGCCAGATCAAGCGTGTGCGCGAGTTGCTCGAAGCCCTGAAGACGCCGATTTTCGAGCAGGAGGGCTTTGAGGCCGACGACGTGATCGGCACGCTGGCCCGCCAGGCTGAGGGGCAGGGCATCCGCACGCTGATCGTCACCGGCGACATGGACGAGTTACAGCTTGTCACGGACGCGACCGAGGTGGTGACGCCCACCGGGCGCAACCGCTTCAACGAGACCAAGCTCTACGACGTGCCCGCCGTCGAGGAGCGCTACGGCTTCGGGCCGCTGCTCATCCCCGACTACAAGGCGCTGATCGGCGATAAATCCGACAACATCCCCGGCGTGCCCGGCATCGGCGAGAAAACGGCCACCGACCTGATCCAGCAATACGGCACGCTGGAGACGATGCTCGACCACCTGGACGAAATCAAGCCGCCCAAGGCGCAGAAGGCGCTGCGTGAACACGCCGAGCAGGCGCGGCAGAGTAAGCACCTGGCGACCATCGTGCGCGACGTGCCCGTGACGCTCGACCTGACCTATTGCCGGGCCGGCGATTACGACCGCGACCGCGTGGTGGACCTGTTCCGCGCCTTGGAGTTCCGCAACCTGATCAACAAACTGCCGAACGCCCCGGCGGCCCCCGTGCCCGTAGCCCCCGTCGCGGGGCGGCCCGGCCCCGGTGGCCCTGTCCAGCAACTCGCCCTGTTCACCGACGAGGCGGCGGTGGAGGCGATGGCCGCGGTGGACGCGGCGGCGGACCAGGGCACCATGCCGCCCGGCTACCAGCTTGTGACCACGCGCGAGGCGCTGGAGGCCCTGGCAAAGCGGCTCGGAGAGGTGGACCGCTTCGCCTTCGACGTGGAGAGCACCAGCAAGGAAGAGATGCTGGCCGACCTGGTGGGCCTGTCGGTGGCCCCGGCGGCGGGCGAGTCCTATTATGTGCCGGTGGCCCATGTCGCGCCGCCCGGCCAGCCGGCGCCGGAGCAGGTGTCGCTCGACGATCTGCGCGCCGCGCTCGGCCCGATCTTCGCCGCCACGCACCCGCTGAAGGACGCCCACAACGAGAAGTACGATATGATGGTCGTGGAACGCGCAGGCATGCCGGTGAACGAGGCCGGCATCGGCGTGGACACGATGATTGTGGCCTACCTCCTGGGCGAGCGGTCCAAGGGCCTCAAGGAACTGGCCTTCACGCGGCTCGGCGTGGAGATGACTCCGATCACCCACCTCATCGGCAGCGGGCGTGGGCAGTTGACCTTCGACCAGGTCGATGTCGTCAAGGGCGGGGCCTATGCCGCCGCCGACGCCGACATGACCTATCGCCTGGGCCAGACCCTGGTGCCGAAGCTGCAAGAAACGCCCGACCTGTGGAAGCTGTTTGTCGAACTGGAGATGCCGCTGGTGCCGGTGCTGGCCGCGATGGAACTGGCCGGCGTCTATGTCGATGTCCCGCAGTTGCAGAGCCTGTCCACCGAACTCTACGCCAAGATGGCGGCGCTGGAAGCCCAGATCTTCGAGGCGGCGGGCCACCCGTTCAACATCAACTCGTCCCAGCAATTAGGGCAGGTGCTGTTCGAGGAGTTGGGCCTGGCCGGGCGCTCGCGCACCAAGACCGGTTACTCGACCAGCCAGGACGTGCTCGACAACATCCGCCACCTGCACCCGATCATCGACATGGTGAGCGAGTGGCGCTCGATGAACAAGCTCAAATCGACCTACCTGGACGCGCTGCCGCTGCTGGTGAACCCGGATACCGGGCGGGTGCATACCTCGTTCAACCAGACCGTCGCCGCGACCGGGCGCCTGAGTTCGTCCAATCCCAACCTGCAAAATATTCCTGTCCGTACCGAGTTGGGACGCCGCGTACGCGGTGCGTTTATCGCGCCGAAAGGGACAGTGCTGCTTTCCGCCGACTATTCGCAGGTCGAGCTGCGGATTCTG
>CBJNAR010000836.1:0-2636 GCA_966434075.1 uncultured bacterium | reverse complement strand
GAGACGAGACTCTTCGCTGCGCTCAGAGTGACAAGCCCCAAGCCGTCGTGCCGCCTATCCCGTCATTCTGAGCGCAGCGAAGAATCTCCGTCTCCTATCTGCATGAGACGAGACTCTTCGCTCCGCTCAGAGTGACAAATCCTCTGTGACGGACTCCTGAGAACCACGAATCATTCGTGGTCAGATCTGCTTGAGCATATAGTGGACGGCGCTGTAGCCCCAGCGGCGGCGGGTGAAGAGGGACGGCTGCGTTTCGATAACGCGGAAGCCGTGGCGCTCGTAGAGGCGGCGCGCGCCTGTGTTGGTGTCCACCACGTCCAGGGTCAGGCGGGTTTTGCCGGCGGCGCGGGCCTCGGCTTCCAGGTGGCGCAGCAGGCCGCCGCCCAGCCCCTGGCCCTGCCGGGCGGGCAGCACCGCCAGCGCCGAGATGTAGCCGGTGCGCGCGTCGGGCCGGTGGTCGGCGCCCGTCAGCGACAGCAGGACCAGCGAGCGCAGTGTGCGCCCCAGGGATTGGCGGCGCCGCAGCACGCGCCACATCGCCAGCGCCTCGGCGGTGCCGAAGCCGGGATGCTCGGCGAAGCGCAACAGGCCGGCGCCATACACGACGCCGGCCTGCTCGCCCACATAACACGCCCATCCGGAGGGGAGCACCGCGGCGACCTCGGCAGCCAGCGCCGGGTCGTTGCCTAGTGCCGGCCCATATTTATCCGCGAAAGCCACGGCGATGATCGCCCCGACGAGGGCCCGTTCGTGCGGGGCCATGCGCCGGAACGTCCACGGAGACGGGTCATCCGGTGATATCCTGCCCACCCCCTGCCGCCCCGGTGTCCAACTGGTTGGCGATGTCGCGCGCCGCGCGCACGTTGGCGTCGGGCGTATCCACGGCGATGGAGCACGCCGGACCGAGGATCCAGCGGCGGCCCCCCGTCTGCAAATCGGCGGCGCGGGCTTCGGCGTGGATATGGGCCACGTCGCTGTCGCGCAAGGTCTCGTTGCGGTACCCGCCGATGACCACCTTGTCGGTGCTGGTCTGCACGGTGCGCAGGTCGGGGTTGCCCGGCGAGCCGACGGCCCAGTTGATGGCGTGCACCGGGTAGTCAAGCATCGAGAGCACATAGTTGTTGTTCTTGCAGACGTGGAGCACGTTAAAGTGCGCGTCCTGCGCCGCCGCCAGCACGCGCAGGTCATAGGGCCGCCCAAACTCCGCGTACTGGTCCTCCGTCAGCATATCGCGCGAGGCCCAGTCGGTGGTGGCGAAGAAGATACCGTCGGCGCCCGCCTTGAGCAGGCGGCCCACGAACTCGGTAAACGTCGCGGTGATCACTTCCAGCGCGCCGTGGACGGCCTGGGGGTCCTGCTGGATATGGGTGAGCAGGTCGCGCCCCTCGGGCAGCAGGTCGGCGGCGATGGAAATGGGGTTGAACACCGTCTCCACGGCGTAGACCTTATCGCCCAGCGCCTCGCAGAGCCGTTCCACCACCTCCAGTTGCTCGTCGAGCGGCCCGGAATCGAGCGGCAGCGGGCGCAACTTGCCCCAATCCTGCACGGAGTGGATCGGCACCTCGGTGACGACGGGCTTGACGAGGGGCTGGCCGCTGAAGCGCAGCTTTACACCCCACCCCTCGACGTGGTAGGATGCGCGGGGATTAACCTTCATCCAGTCCCAATCATATTTGGCCTGCCAGGCGAGCATCGCCCCGGCCAGGCCCTCGGCGGTTTCTTCGCACTCGTAGAAGTGGCGCCAGAGGCTGACGGGGATGCGGTCGACCGGCTCGTTGCGCATCGTGGCGTTGATGCGGTCTTTCTTGCTCATAACAGCCATGGGAATCGTGGCTCCTTTCGTGCGTGGACTACGCAGGCTACGGCGCCAGCAGGATCTATACCACACCTGCCGGCGGGCGCGGTGGGGAACTCGCGGCGAGCAGGAGCGTTATGGTATACAGGGGCGCGCGTCGCGGGGCGAGCAGCTATCCGGCTGCCGGCCCGGCGACTTCAACAGAAGGAGGGACTTGATGTACAGGATATTTGGCTCACATAGACGGCGCCGCGCGGCGGCCTTGCTGGCTCTGACGGCACTCCTTCTCATCCCCCTGGCGGCGCCACCGGCCAGGGCCGCGGACTATCCCACCAGCCCCGTCGCCGATCCGCACACGGCAGGCGTGCGCTGGTTCGCGGCCACCGGCCACACCCTGCGCGGCACCTTCCTGGCCTACTGGGAACAGCACGGCGGGTTGGCTCAGTTCGGCTATCCGATCACCGAAGAGTTCACCGAATCCGGCCCCACGGCCAACAAGCCGGTCGTCGTCCAGTATTTCGAGCGCAACCGCTTCGAGCACCACCCGGAGAACGCGGGCACGCCCTACGAAGTGCTGCTGGGGTTGCTGGGCCAGGAGTTCCACGCGCCCGATCCGAAGGTCGCGCCGCAAACCGGCCCGGCCACCCAATACTTCGAGGCCACCGGGCACAACCTCGGCGGCGCGTTCCTGGGCTACTGGCAGACACACGGCGGCCTGGCCGTCCACGGCTACCCGATCAGCGAGCCGTTCCAGGAAACCAACCCCATCGACGGCAAGCAGTACACGGTGCAGTATTTCCAGCGGTCGCGCTTCGAGTTGCACCCGGAGAACGCGGGCACG
>CBJNAR010000835.1:0-2638 GCA_966434075.1 uncultured bacterium | reverse complement strand
AACATCCTGAGCACCTGGGTGGACCACCGCAAGCCCGGCTACCAGAGCGAGAGCGGCACGTCGATGGCGAGCCCGGTGGTGGCCGGGGCGGCGGCGCTGATCCTGGCCCGCAACCCGGCGCTGAATCCTGAGCAGGTGCAACTCCTGCTGCAACAGACGGCGGACGACATCGGCGACCCCGGCTTCGACCCGAAGTCGGGCTGGGGGCGGCTCAACCTGCTGCACGCGCTGCAACAGGCGCCCGCGGGACCGCGACCCGGCTCGACCCTGCCGCCCACGCGCACCCCGCCCGGCGCATCCGGCTCGCACATCCAGGGCACGGTCGCGGGCGTGGACCCGGCGTTCGTCGACGTGCTGCTGCTGCCGCAGAACGGCGCGCCCAACCGCGACATCCAGCCCGATGCCGCCGGGCTGTACGTGTTCGACAATCTGTCCGCAGGCAAGTACACCGTGCAACTGGCGCTCAAGACCGGCGGCTTCAACTTCCCCGCGCCGCAGGTGGTCGAGCTCAACGGGCGCACCGACCACACCGCGCAGGTGAACTTCAGCCTGGTGGCCCGGCGCCCCGCCGCCTTCGAGAACGTGCCCGCCCCGGACCCCGCGCCCGACCTGGTCTACTTCCCGCCCGTGCAACACACCCTGCGCGGGCCGTTCCTGGCCTATTGGAACGCCCACGGCGGCCTGCCCATCTTCGGCTATCCCATCTCGGAGGAGTTCCAGGAGGTGAGCGCGACCGACGGCAAGCCTTACACCGTGCAATATTTCCAGCGCAACCGCTTCGAATATCACCCGGAGTTCGCGGGCACGCCGAATGACGTGCTGCTGGGCCTGCTCGGCGTCGAGCGCACGAAGGACCGCAACTTCCCGCCCGGGACGCCCGGTGTCACCGATGCCACCCACCAGTGGTTCCCACCGGTGCAGCACAACCTGAGCGGGTCGTTCCTGGCCTACTGGCAAGCGCACGGCGGCCTGGCCGTCTTCGGCTACCCGATCAGCGAGGAGTTCCCGGAGGTCAACCCCACCGACGGCAAGACCTACACGGTGCAATATTTCCAGCGCAACCGGTTCGAGTACCATCCCGAGAACGCGGGCACGCCCAGCGAGGTGCTGCTGGGTCTGCTCGGCGTGGACACGGTGCGGGCGAAGGGCTGGCTGCCGTAAGGGGGCGGCTCCGCCCATCATTGCCGGAAAGGGGGCAATTTCGCCTACGAATTGATGCCTAACGTAACGACGTGACAGCGAAACACCGGGGCGTCACCGTCGACGCCGCTCTAGCAGAAAGGAATGCTCGTGAACGTTGCATCGCGCGGCCTGCGCGCGCTGGCCGGCCTGGGCCTGGTGCTGAGCTTCGCGGCTCAGACCGCTCCAGCGGGCGCGCAAGCTAGTTTTACCGACCCGGCCTTCCAGCGCGTCTGGGAGCGCACCGACAAGCCCGTGGCCGACCGCACAGCCAATCGCTCCTGGTACTGGGGTCCCTCGCCGGGTTTCTCCACGATGGAACCCAACAAATCGTCGCCGGGCGGCATGCGGCTGGTGCAGTACTTCGACAAGAGCCGCATGGAGATCAACAACCCCGGCGGCAACAAGAACGACGCCTTCTACGTGACCAACGGCCTGCTGGCGACCGAACTGATGACCGGGCGCATGCAGGTGGGCGACACCGACTTTGAGCAGCGCTGCGCCGCCGCCATCCCGCTGGCCTCCGATACCGACGACGCCAACGCGCCGACCTACGCCACCTTCGGCAAGCTGATGGCCCAACCCAAGAGCAACCAGGTGGGCCAGAAGGCCACCGCCGTGGTCGATAAGGCGGGCAACCTGACCGCCGACGCGAGCAAGGTCAGCGTGCCCAACACCGACCTGGTCTATTTCGAGCCGATCACCGGGCGCAACATCCCCAAGGTCTTCTGGGATTTCCTGAACGCCACCGGCCCGATCTACGTCAACGGCCAACTGACCACCGGCCCGCTCAACCAGCCCTGGTTCTTCGCCAGCGGCCTGCCCGTGACCGAGGCGTACTGGGCCAGGGTCAAGATCGCGGGCCAGCCCACGGACGTGCTGATCCAGGCGTTTGAGCGCCGCGTTCTGACCTATATCCCGTCGTATAAAGCGCCGTTCGACGTACAGATGGGCAACGTGGGCCAGCACTACTATGACTGGCGCTACAAAAACGTGGGCTGCGCGCCCGCCCAACCGACCCCGTCCGCGGGCACGCCCACGCCGCCGCCCGCCGCGTCGTGCGATAAGGGCATCCCGGCCAACAGCGCGGGCACGATTACGCCCGCCTGCGGCCCCGTCGGCACCATCTTCCAGATCCATATCACCGGCTTCACCCCCGGCGAGAAGATCAGCTTCTGGATCACCGCGCCCACCGGCCAGGTCCTGGGCACACCGCGCCCGCTTGACGCCGGGAATCACCCCGGTGCGCTCGACGATGTGTTCGACAGCTCGCTGCTGCCTGAGCTCTTCCCGAAGCCGGAAGGGCTGTGGGCGCTGACCTACCAGGGCGAGAAGTCGGCCCATCAGTCCATCGTCTGGTTCAAGATCGTGCCGCAAGGCGAGGTGCCGCCGACAGCACCGCCCGTATCCAGATGGCCAGCTGTATGGCCGCCCGGAAGGTGCCGGCACGGGCACCGCC